>CAZJXN010000058.1:0-28936 GCA_964549655.1 uncultured Saprospiraceae bacterium | reverse complement strand
CCGCAGGGAATTATTCCGTGACCGTGACTAATTCAAGCGGTTGCACCAGCATTTGTAGTAAAACGGTGACCATCAATGCGCAACCTGAGTGTACTATTACCGGCAATGATTTTCTTTGTCAGGCGGGGCAATCCACGCAATTGTGTGTGCCTGCCGGGGCTGCTTCTTATGAGTGGAGTACGGGGGCAACCACCAATTGTATTTCAGTAAATGCCGCAGGAACCTATTCTGTAACCGTCACTAGTGCAAGCGGTTGCACCAGCATTTGCAGCAAAACGGTGACCATCAATGCACAACCCAATTGTACCATTACCGGAGATGATTTTCTTTGTCAAGCCGGGCAATCCACGCAATTGTGTGTGCCTGCCGGAGCTGCCTCTTATAACTGGAGTACGGGCGCAACCACTAATTGTATTTCAGTAAATGCCGCAGAAACCTATTCTGTAACCGTCACTAGTGCAAGCGGTTGTATCAGTACTTGCAGCAAAGACGTGACGATTAGTTCCCAACCCAATTGCACTATCATCGGAGATGGTTTTATTTGTGGACAAGGACAATCTACGCAATTGTGTGTACCTGCCGGAGCTGCTTCTTACAGATGGAGTACAGGGGCAACCACCAATTGTATTACAGTGAATGCCGCCGGGAATTATTCCGTAACAGTCAACAATGCAAGCGGTTGCAGCAGTATTTGTAGTAAAACGGTGACCATCAATGCGCAACCTGAGTGTACTATTACCGGCAATGATTTTCTTTGTCAGGCGGGGCAATCCACGCAATTGTGTGTGCCTGCCGGGGCTGCTTCTTATGAGTGGAGTACGGGGGCAACCACTAATTGTATTTCAGTAAATGCCGCCGGAAATTACTCGGTGACTGTCACTAACGCAAGCGGTTGTAGCAGTGTTTGTAGTAAAACGGTGACCATCAATGCCCAACCTAATTGTACCATTACCGGAGATGATTTTCTTTGTCAAGGGGCACCATCCACACAATTGTGTGTGCCTGCCGGAGCTGCTTCTTACAAATGGAGTACAGGCGCAACCACTAATTGTATTACCGTAAGTACCGCCGGAAATTATTCTGTAACGGTGACTAACGCAAGCGGTTGTAGCAGTATTTGTAGTAAAACGGTGATCATGAATTCTCCACTTGCTGATATTATTACCAGCAATAATATAAATTGTTTAGCAGACTCTGCCAGACTCTGTGTAAATGCCAATTATGCCGCCTATCGGTGGAGTACAGGGGAAACCACACCTTGTATCACGGTGAATAGTCCTGGCACTTATAGCATTGTGATCACAGGCACAAATGGTTGTACCATGACAGATACAGTGGTGGTTGCGCAACCACTGGCACCGACGTGTTCGATTACTTTGACTGGCAACACTGCACAGGTAATTGCTACGGGTGGCAAGCCGCCTTACACGTACAAATGGAGTAATAATGCGATTACCAATATTATCACCAATCTGCAACCAGGTATTTATAAAGTAACAATCTCCGACGCTAACGGCTGTAATTCTTCCTGCGAGGTGGAAATGAAAAACGCGCTCTGTATCAATCTAACCCGTGCAGGTACGATTGGATTTGACCAGACGCTCTGCGGACCAGGTGCTGATCCGGCACCGATTGTAGAAACGGGTCCGCCATCCCCATCCAGTAGCATCTGCCCAATCGAATATATGTGGATGAAAAGTACAATAGGCGGTGTGTTCAACAACATTCGTTGGCAGCCAATTGAAGGTGCTTATTCTAAAAATTACGATCCGGGACCTATTTTCGTAACCACTTATTTCATTCGCTGTACCCGCAGAGCAGGTTATGCGTTTATTGAGACGAATGCTGTAAAAATCACAGTTGGTAATCAAGTCGTTGCAAAGATTGAAGGTCCTTCCGTAGTTTGCACCGATGTACTGGTTACTTTCAAATCAACAAGTCCCGGTAGCCAATCCAATTTCTCTTGGGATTTTGGGCCCGCTGCTACCCCTCGCTATGCCAATGGCGCTGCGCCGAAAGTGTCTTTCTCTTCCTTTGGTCTCTTTGAGATCAAGCTGAGTATAACGCAGGGGAATTGTACTTCTACCGCATCGCGACGACTTGATGTGTACAGAGTTTGTCCTAATTTAAATCTTCGTGTTAATCTCACCGATGACAAGCAAGTGCAAGTGAACTGGTCGGTTCGAAATGAAGGAGAAAACGATCCTTATGTGATTGAACAATCGGATGATGGGAAAGCATTCCAAGCCATTGGTCAGATGTTGACGCCCAAGCTTACCAATAAGGATCAATTAGAATACGAGTACATAGATATAGCACCAAAAGCTGGTTGGAATTATTACCGCGTCATGACCGTGGATCGTGCCGGCAATCAGACGTACTCAGCGGTTGAAGAACTGATAAGGTACGCCGACTCTAAGTTGTTGCGCGCTTATCCCAACCCGGTGAGTGAGAAACTTATAGTAGCAATTTTTGATACGCTCGGCGATGAAGTACAAATGCAGGTAAGTGACATCAATGGGACGATACTGCAAACAGTGACTCCTCCTGCGGATGTGAAGCATCAAGAAATTGACTTTTCTACGCTTCCATCGGGTACTTACTTTATCAAAGTGCGCTACGGCAAAAATGATGTAAAAGTACTCAAAGTGGTAAAGAACTAATACCAGTAGGCAGTTGACAGTATGCAGCTTGCAGTCAAGTAATCAAGCATATTTAGATTATAGAATAAATTTAACTTAAGTTATTGATTGTCAACTTATTGATGGACTACCAACTGCCAACTTTAAACTGCCTACTTACTTACAATGAATAATAGTCATGTATTTAAAATGCTTTAGTACATCGTTTTCATCTTTTTAGTACTAAAGTAGATGTAGATAGGAGAAGGCTGCTTTCAACAAGTTGGAAGTAGCCTTTTCTATTATATTTCGTATCTTCCATTGCTTTTGCGACAACCCGTACGACAGGGTGTGAATATTACAACTTTAAAAATGACTATACATGAACATTACGCAACAACCGTTGTTTGAACACTGATAACTATTTGATTATCAATGTCTTTTATTTTATTGATAAGGTATAGCACTTGAAAATGTGTGAATAATGCAACTCTTTTTCAGAATTGTGCAACATTTCCTCGTCGTAAGTTGCACACCTTTGTAGAGAGACAATCCATGCCCGCCAAATCAAGGAACAGTACCATTCTAAGCAAAAAATAAATTGAAACTCTACATCAAGTACATGGTCTCTATTCGCTGCAAAATGATAGTGAAGGCAGAGTTGGACAAACTCGGGCTGCACTATGGCGTAGTGGAACTAGGGGAAGTGGAGATTCAAGAAAATATTACAGAGAAACAGCGAGACCAATTGAAAAGTGCTTTATTGAAGTCAGCGTTGGAGTTGATGGACGACAAAAAAGCCATCTTAATTGAAAAAATAAAAAGCGTCATCGTAGAAATGGTGCATTATGAAGACGAAGTACCCCGTGTAAAAAATTCAGATTATATCAGTGAGAAACTCAAGCATGACTATACTTACCTCGCCAACCTCTTTTCAGAAGCAACCGGTATCACTATTGAGCATTTCGTCATCGCGCACAAAATCGAAAAGGTAAAAGAATTACTTTTGTACGACGAACTCAATCTCACCCAAATAGCGTACCAACTCAACTACAGCAGCGTGGCGCATTTGTCCAACCAATTCAAAAAAGTCACAGGCTTGACGCCTTCTTTCTTTAAACACCTCAAAGACAAACGACGTGGCACACTGGAAGATGTTGAGTGATGTAACGCTTTTTTTGGAAAAATGTAATGCTTTCCAACTTAAAAGAGATACCTTATACAGTGAAAATTTTATTTGTAATGATTCGTTGGAGTAAATTAAATTTTAACAATAATTATGTGCAGTTACTATTTGCGTTGGGCGCACTTTGTATGAGCCTCTTGTTAAGTGATGCATTTATGGCTAAAATGAAATAAATAATACCTTATAATACCAATTTCATGTCAATTTATATGCAGACCATCTGGCTTTTTTTATTGTCTATACCCATTGCTTGCATTGCATGGACGGTTACACATGAAGAGATATTTAAAGAACCAAGAGATTATTGCATCAGACGAAGCCTGCATGGTAAAACGTTAATGGAACGAAAGTTTTTCTACCTCTTTACTTGCGAGTATTGCTTTAGCCATTACGTTGTCATTTTGTTTTTGTTTTTGACTGGTTACAAATTACTCATGGATAATTGGATCGGTTATGTTATTGCAGGATTTTCATTGGTATGGATAGCAAATACTTACATGAGCTTATTCGGGTTGATAAGGCAGGGTATAAAAAAGGAGAAAGTGGAAATCGAAATAATGGAGCAAGAATCAAAGAAGTAACTAAGTAGGCAATTTACAGTTGGTAGTCAGCAGTCGCTCAATCTATTGACAAACAACAACTTAAGTTGGATTTATTTTATAATTTAAATATGCTTACTTAAATAACAATTGTTGAATTTAAAGAATACTATAATTATTGTAATGTTCGCTCAAATATTTTATGGAAAACTTTTTACAGCAAGTTGCAGGAATTATTGGTATATTAGGTATTATTCTCCATGAGAAAATGCTTACGCCAAGTCAATCCCTTTATCCAAATACACTTCCTGAATCGCATTTAATAAAGCCGCGCCTTCCGCAAAAGGTCGTTGAAATGCTTTTCGACCAGAAATAAGTCCAGAACCACCTGCCCGTTTATTGATGACCGCCGTGCGCACTGCTTCTCTCAAATCACTTTCGCCAGACGACGCGCCGCCGGAGTTGATAAGTGGAATTTTTCCCATATAACAATTCGCTACTTGATAGCGACACAAGTCAATCGGATGGTTGGAGGTAAGTTGGGTATAAATACGTTTATCAAGTTTGCCGTAAGAAGAGCCGCCTGTGTTCAACGCCGTGAACCCACCATTATTTTCAGGCAGTTTTTGTTTGATAATATCCGCTTGAATCGTAACGCCCAAATGATTCGCCTGACCCGTCAAATCTGCGGACAAATGATAATCTTTCTCTTTTTTGAAAGCGTCGTTGCGCAAATAACACCACAAAATAGTAGCCATGCCGAGTTGATGCGCCTCCTCAAATGCTTCCGACACTTCCACAATTTGCCTGCCAGACTCCTCCGAACCAAAGTAAATCGTAGCGCCTACTGCCACCGCGCCCAAATTCCACGCTTCATGCACGGAGCCAAACATTTTCTGGTCTGCTCTATTCGGATATGTAAGTAATTCGTTATGATTTATTTTTACAATGAATGGAATTTTATGTGCATACTTTCTTGAATTCAAAGCCAACCCGCCAAACGTAGTCGCCACCGCGTTACAATTTCCTTCGATCGCTAATTTTATGATATTTTCCGGGTCGAAATACATCGGATTTGGCGCGAAAGATGCACCCGCACTATGCTCAATTCCTTGGTCCACTGGCAAAATGGACAAGTAGCCCGTTTGCGCCAAGCGTCCAGTGTTGAACAATTGTCCTAAACTTCTAAGCGTTTGGGAATTGCGATTGGACAAAGCATAAACATTGCGCACGGGGTCGGGCGTGGGCGCGTGAATCGTATCTTTTGGAATGGTTGTAGAAGTGTGCTCCAATAAATACGCGGCTTCCTCGCCTAAAATGGATTCAATGTTGGTAGATTGGGTCGAAATCATAGTGAGAGTATTTTATTCGTCGTATGAATTTAATTGATGTAATGTAATAGAACTTGTTTAAAATTGAAGATCTTATCTAACATGAATGGAATAACTCGGCTCTGCGTTCCCTTATTTAACCACAAGGCGCACAAAGTGTTCCTTGTGAACATGGTGAAAATCCTTGTGCCTTTTGTGGTTAAAGGTATTGTTGGCTTGACACTTACGACTTTGTTAGTACCCATTCGGAAAACATATTCTATATTTTCGTCCATTTTAAACAAGTTCATAATGCAAAATGCTTCCGCAAAATCCGCTAAAAAAAATAACGGCTCTGCGATCTCTGCGCCTCTGCGGTTAAAAAGAAAGGTGCTTTAGCACTTACAACGCTGTGTCCATTGTGGTTCTTCACAAGATATTTAAAAAGTAAAGCAAAAGTGCTACAAATTGCGTTAATTTGAATTTGATTCAACGAATAAATTATCCTAACCATGCGACAAGGTTTTCTCATTGATATGGACGGCGTTATTTATGGCGGCAACACGCTTATTCCAGGTGCCGATACATTTATTGAACAGTTGCAAAAACGCGACATTCCATTTCTGTTTCTCACCAATAACAGCCAACGCACCCCGCGCGATGTCGTGAACAAACTCACCGGACTCGGTATCTCGGCAGAGGAAAAAAATGTTTTCACCAGTGCGATGGCGACCGGCTGGTTTCTGGCGCGCCAAAAGCCAAATGGCACGGCGTACGTGTTGGGCGAGGGCGGCTTGATCAATAGTTTACACGAAAATGGCTACTCCTTGGTCACGCAAAACCCCGATTTCGTAATCGTCGGCGAAGGACGTAATTTCACATTGGAAATGGTAAACCATGCGGTGGACTTGATTTTAGAAGGCGCGAAACTCATTGCCACCAACCTCGACCCCTCTCCCAAGAAAAAAGGTTGGACGAATTTAGGCATCAAAGCCGTCATCGCCATGATAGAAGAAGCCACCGACACGAAAGCCTTTTCGGTGGGCAAACCCAACCCCGTGATGATGCGCGTGGCACGTAAGAAAATTGGGCTGGAAACCGCATACACCACGATGATTGGCGATACCTTAGACACCGATATTCTTGGCGGTATTCAGGTTGGCTATCGCACGATTCTCACCCTTACTGGCGTTTCCAAGCGCGAGGATTTAATCCGATACCCGTTCAGTCCAGACATTATCGTTGATTCTATTGCGGATTTAAATCTGGATGAATTGCTGTCAGAACCTTCGCCTGAAAAGACGGAACCGGCGCTGAAGAATTACAGCTAAAGCAAGAGAATAGGAGGATAAGAAGATAGGATGGGACAATGCAAAATGAAAGAATGAAGAATAAACTAAGTGCCTCTGCGGTTGAAAAAAATGCGGTGAGGGCAACGCAAAAAGCGCAAAAAATCTGCGAAATCTGTGGGACAACAAGCGACAAGGGAAAATAAAAAATCTGCGCTATCTGCGAAATCTGCGGGAGACGCCAAGTCTTATCAAAACGTTACTGCTGCGTTAAGAAGTGTTAAAAGCTACCTTCATCCCAGCGTTTCGGCTATTTTTATCGCTAAATATTAAAATATGAATATACCTAACACCCAACCAGACAACTTCGTAGAAGGCAAACCGCCCATTTTCCGCACTTGGAATCAGCTCTATATTTTTGTACTCGCCATGCACGCAGTCATTGTAGTGCTTTTTTATCTATTTAAAATTACCTTTTCCTAAAAAAGTCAGAGGTCAGAAAGAAGCGTAATCACCTATCACCAAATCACCCTTCAATATGCACACGCTCGATTGGATTATACTATTCGGAGTTTTGTTTTCCATCGTCGCTTACGGCATCTGGAAATCGCGCCACGTAAAGACCGCCAAAAGCTACTTGCGCGGCGACGACGACCTGAAATGGTGGGCAATCGGCTTGTCCATCATGGCGACGCAGGCGAGCGCCATCACGTTTCTCTCCACACCCGGACAAGCCTACGAAGACGGGATGCGATTCGTGCAATTTTACTTTGGAATGCCACTGGCAATGGTGTTTCTGTGCATTGTGGTGCTACCCATTTATTATCGCCTCAAAGTGTACACCGCTTACGAATATTTGGAAAGCCGTTTTGACTTGAAAACGCGTACCCTCACCGCTTTACTTTTTCTCACACAACGCGGGCTGGCGGCGGGTTTGACGATTTATGCACCGAGTATTGTACTATCCGCACTCTTGGGTTGGTCGCTCAATTTCACCATTTTCTTCATGGGTATTTTTGTGATTCTGTACACGGTTTCTGGCGGTACCAAGGCAGTGAGCGTCACGCAACAACAGCAAGTCTTAGTCATTTGGACGGGTTTAATTATCGCAGCGGTCATGATTTTTATAAAATTGCCGGCGGATATAAGTTTCGGCGATACCGTGAATATTGCAGGTAAAATGGGCAAGTTAAACACGATAAATTTCGGTTTTGATTGGAAGGATCGTTATAATTTTTGGACAGGAATGTTTGCCAGCGTGTTTTTATTCATGTCTTATTTTGGAACAGACCAGTCGCAAGTGCAGCGTTATTTATCGGGCAAGTCCTTGACAGAGAGCCGATTGGGGTTGTTATTTAATGGAATATTTAAAGTGCCCATGCAGTTTATTATATTGTTTATTGGAATTCTCGTATTTGTCTTTTTTCAATTCAATCAGCCGCCAGTCCACTTTGTAGATGCCAATATTGAAAAATTAAAAAACACCCCTTCCGAAGCTCGTTACAACGAATTGGAGCAACAATACACCACCATTTTTAACGAACGACAAACGGAAGTACGCCAACTGCTTTCTGCCATAGAAAAAGACGATGAAAGCGCCGTCAGTACTGCACAATCGCGCATTCAAGACCTTCAAAAACAAGATACGGACATCCGCAATCAAGTCAAAGACCTCATCAAACAACAAAGCCCGGAGACCTCCACCCGCGACACCGATTACGTTTTTCTCACTTTTGTAGTCAATTATTTACCAATCGGTATTGTAGGTTTATTATTGGCAGTTATTTTTTGTGCGGCATGGTCGGCGAGCGCGTCCGAGTTGAGCGCATTGTCCACGACGACGGTTGTAGATTTATACCGCCGCTCGTGGGTGAAAGACCGCTCCGACAGCCATTATTTATTAGCTTCTAAAGGATTCACCGTGCTGTGGGGCGCGATAGCACTGGGTTTTGCGTCCATTGCAAGGCAATTTGAAAATCTCATTCAAGCGGTAAATATCATCGGCTCTATCTTTTATGGCGTGATTCTGGGCATCTTTTTCGTTGCCTTTTTCCTAAAAAAAGTAGGCGGCACGGCAGTGTTTATCGCAGCGCTGATTAGTGAGGCATTGGTGATTGCCATTTACTTTTATGGAGATATTGCCTTTTTGTGGTTGAATTTTATCGGGTGCGCGCTGGTGATGTCGTTGGCGATTGTGTTGGAATTATTTGTGGGTAAGAAAAGTATTGCTTTGTAACAAGTTATTTGTATTTGAAACTTTTTATCTTTATTACGTGTTTTATGTAAAATATCCCTATAATGTATCTGGCAAATGGTTCTATTATATATTTTGATGAACTACCTATAATAAATCTACAAGTATTAAAAATTACAACAATTCAAAACTTTAAATATGCTTACAATACATCCACAATACATCAAGGATGCGAATGGTAACGAATCGTTGGTTATTCTTTCTGTAGTAGAGTTTGATGCCATTATGGAGGAGTTGGAAGGGTTGGAAGATATTAAACGCTATGACGAAGCCAAAAAAGAAGATACTGGCGAACGCATTTTATTTTCTGATTACTTAAAAAGCAGAAAACAAAAAAATGCCTAATTACACCATCATCTTGTCTAAAACTGCGCAAAAACAATTAGATAAGCTCTCTGATACTATTGCCGAGCCTATTCTGGAATCCATTGCTGGCTTAGCAGAAAACCCGCGTCCACAAGGTCACCGAAAATTAAAAGGCAGAGATGGCTACCGTATTAGAACGGGTGATTACCGCATCATCTACGACATTTTGGATGCCGAACTTATCGTTGATATTATAACACTCGGACATAGAAAGGACATTTACGAGTAACCAAAAATGTCAATCGTGCATTTGAATTTTACCAAAACGGTAGCCCACTTTGAGGAATATATCTCTATCTAAATAAAAATAAAACGCTTTAGATTGTGGCAGAGGCAGGCGTTATTTACATTTATTTCAGGCAAGATATTGCATTTTTGTGGTTGAATTTTATTGGGTGCGCGCTGGTGATGTCGTTGGCAGTGGTGTTGGAGTTGTTTGTGGGTAAAAAAGGGGTTGCGTTCTGAGAAAGAAAGTGGTCAGACGAATAACTCGTCTAACCACTTGTTGTTAGCCAAGTGATGCTGATGCATTAGACACTATTTTATTCTTTTATTACTTTTTTACAGATAATCCCTTTTGCAGTGGTAAGTTTTATAAAATAGGGCGCATTGGATAAAGGAGCCAAAGAAACATTTACTTCTTTTGAATTTACCTTAGCAGTATAAAGTAATTTCCCCACCAAATCATAAATTTTATACGACAACATAAATGCTTCTTTCGAAATAATATTTAGAATATCGATCGTGGGATTAGGAGATAGCTCAATTTGGTCTTCTGGCAAAATGTTTGGTAGACTGGTTGTCTGAGACAGTATTTTCAAAAATAAATTTAACAAACTTTATAATTATCTATTCACTCTCTTCACTCACACTCGCCATCTGCGGACTCATCATTGCAATCGCCAATATCGGCAAGGACACTACAATCACCGTCACAAAAAGATACGTGTAAGGAATTTGTATGAAATTATAGAAAACGACTAAATAGATTTTGAGGCTTGCTAATAAATAAGTTTGGTAATTTAATTTATTTTTGAATTTGTAAAAAATAAATCCTAAAACGGCTACTACGAGTAATGTAATGATAAGGTGGGCTTTTTGTAAAATACCTAATCGCGTTGTTAAATCTCCATCAATTGTATCATAAAAAACAGAAGCAAAACCTACCCCTCTAAATAACTGTACCGGTTTTTCGCCGGGCTGTTGCCACGATTGTCCACTCCACTCGCCCAATGCCGCTTTGGAATGATAACTATACGCATTAAAAAATATATCACCATCCACACTCAAAAATGGTAAAACGTAAATAACTAAAACGCCTATTGCACAAATGGAAGAAATAATAATCGCATTCCTTTTACTTTCTACAAAAAATAAAATTAAAATATATAATGGAAGCCATAGCACCAGCGAATAACGAGACAGCAGACATACAAGAATGCCCAAAGCCCTCCAAACATTGGATTTACTAAAAATACTCAGACTTAGCAAAAGGTAAAAACCGGCTATCATCGTCTCAATGGTAGCACCCAAAATGGTCGGTTCGCCCTTCGCCAAACTTATAAAGGTTGCAAACGCGACTAATAAAAGGATGGCATAGCGCTCGGTCGTTATCTTTTTTCGCAATGCAAAAACGGCAAAAGCTATAATGCTACTAAAAAATATTGCAAAACTAATCCAACGATAATCCACATTTAACGCTTCTGCAAACGTGAAGGGCAACCATTGCAAAGGCAAGTAAGTTGGAAATAAATCATACCCCCAATCTGATATAACTTTGTAAGGAAATTCGCCATATAATAACCGATTGACTAATACCGATACTTGTGGAATAATATCGGAGTATTTTATATCAATAGGCATTACTTTCATTATTTTATTTAGCAACAAAGCACTCAATAAAATGCCGACTGTTGTATAGCTATAAAGAAAAAATTGTTTGGAAAAAGGAATGGGTTGTTCGCGTTGAAGCGTAGCTTGGGTATTCGTAAAAGCGAGATAGATGCCCGCCACGCCAATAGCGAGCGACAGCCCGAAAAAAATAAGCGCGCTGTTGTAATGTCCAAAATCTTGGCGCATAAAGGTAATCATGCCTGCCTCCAAAAGGAAGAAAAGCATTAGCAAGGGTTCTTAGAATGGCTCTGTTCATAGCTGGTGATTAAGGAGGTGCACCGCAAAAGTATTTTATTCCAGCCGTTACACAAAGAATGTTGTATGCTCGACGTTTTTTTATTTTAAAATTTATTCATTAAAACCATTTTGTTAACTGTTTTGGTGTTTGAACAAAGGTTTGCTATCGGCTGTTTATCTATTATAATAACTTAGATTAAGTAAATTATAATTTGTAAATAATTGATAGTGAGCCGTTAAATACATTTTTATTAGATGTGATACATTTCTAAATGCACCACATTTTACCTACTTACTATCAAAAAAGCCGATTAAAACCGATGTCAACTAAAACCGCAACTCTCCCCGTTCAGGTAGCCGGTATGGGCGCTATTCCACACAAAAAAGGAGTTATGTTTCGAGTGTGGGCACCCAATGCTGCCAAAGTCCTCGTCTATGGTTCGTTCAATGATTGGAAACCGAAAACCGCAACTTCATTACAACAAGAAAATCAAGGCTACTGGGCTGGCAATGTGACAAAAGCAAAAGCAGGTGACGAATATAAGTACATCATTGTCACGCATGAAGGACACGAATTGCAACGCAACGACCCGTATGCGCGTGACATAACCAATTCGGTCGGCAATTCGGTGGTGTATGACCCAACTGCTTTTGACTGGAAAGACGATACTTTTAAAATGCCACCGTGGAACGAATTGGTTATTTATGAACTGCACGTCGGCACTTTCAACGCTCCCAAAGAAGGCACACCAGGTGATTTTCATACCGCATTAAAAAGATTGCCTTATCTTAAAAAATTGGGTATCAACGCAATAGAAGTAATGCCTGCTACGGAATTCGCCGGAGACTACTCTTGGGGTTATAATCCCGCACATCCCTTTGCGATTGAATCGGCGTATGGCGGACCAGATGCGTTTAAGACTTTTGTAAATACTTGTCATAAACATGATATTGCTGTAATATTAGATGTAGTGTATAATCATTTTGGTCCGAGTGACTTGGATTTATGGCAATTTGATGGCTGGAATGAAAATGGGAAAGGCGGTATTTATTTTTATAATGATTGGCGTAGCCAAACGCCCTGGGGCGAAAACAGACCGGATTACGGCAGGTCGGAAGTGCGGCAATATATTCGGGATAATGCGATGATGTGGCTCGAAGAATACCATTGCGACGGGCTTCGCATGGACATGACGCCTTATATTCGCAATGTGCATGGAGATGAGCATCCAGGCAATGACTTGAAAGAGGGTTCTGAAATGTTGAAATGGATTAACGGCGAAATCGCGCATAAATATCCCGGAAAAATTACGATTGCAGAGGATTTACATGGCTTGAATTTCTTGACGGCGAAGGTCGAAGACGGCGGCTGCGGCTACGGTTCGCAGTGGGATGCGGATTTTGTGCATCCGGTGCGCGAGGTGCTCACGGCTACTTACGACGGCGACCGCGATATGGAAAAAATTCGGCGAGCCATTCTACGTCGTTATAATCATGATGCGTTTCAAAGAGTTATTTACACCGAAAGTCATGATGAAGTTGCCAATGGTAAAGCGCGGCTACCAGAAGAAATTTCCGGGGGAGATGTAAATAATTATTATGCCAAGAAACGCGCTACGCTTGGAGCAGCACTCGTTTTTACCGCACCGGGTATTCCTATGTTGTTTCAAGGACAGGCGATTTTGGAAGATAAATGGTTTTCGGATACCGACCCGATTGACTGGGAACGATTGGATTTATTTAGTGGTATTAATAAGTTGTTTCAAGACCTCGTCCGCTTGCGAAAGAATATGGACGGTGATACCAAAGGCTTGACGGGTCAGCATACGCATATTTTATATTTGAATTATAATGAAAAAGTCGTTGCTTTTCATCGTTGGGAGCATGGCGGCAAGGGCGACAGTACGGTTGTCATTCTAAATTTTCGCGACCATAGCCACGATGCTTATCAGATACCTTTTCCGGCAGGCGGCGAGTGGAAATTGCATTTTAATAGTGATAAGGAATGTTATGATGAAGATTTCATCGGTCATCCAACGCATGACGTAAAAGTGGGCGACAACGGCGTAGGTGTTGTTTCTTTACCAGCTTACGCGGCTTTGATTTATACGTTGTAAGATGATTTGCTAATAATCACACAAAATAGAAGCAAGTTGAAATACAGCTAAAGCTCTTTAAACTAAAAAGTGCTGTACTTAGTGAAAGTGCAGCACCTTTTTTTATACATCTTGAAAACCAGAATTTATACATACTAAAATAGACGCATTTAACGTTGATACAATAAATTTCATCTAACACCAAAAACCTTAAAAATCATGGAAGAAAGAGCACCCGTCTCGCCGTACAAATTTCAGTACGCCGTAAAATTTATCTGCACCTCCGACATTCCCGGTACCTCGCAACAATCGCCTGGACTACTCCCCGGAAACTACCAAACTGCCGTCAATATTCACAATCCGACTGAGCCATCTGCACGCCTCCGCAAAAAGCTGGCAATGCCCGGTCAAATTTCAAAATGGAAAGACAGCAGCCTCAAATACGACGAAGTAGAACAAGTCAACTGCGGACACGTACAAAGTTTTGAACTCCAACTCATCCACGGTTTCGAGGGCTTTTTGGTCATCGAAAGCACCCAAAGTCTGGACGTAGTCGCCGTTTACACCGCAGCTCCCATCGGCGGACAAGTGTCCAGCATAGACGTAGAGCAGGTAAAAGAACGACGCATTTAAGGAAATGCCAGATACCAGACACTCCGTGCTATGCTATGTACTAAATACTAAATGCCAAGTACCAAATACTAATTACCAATACTTTCACACAAACACACACCGAAGGCTTTTGCGCTTGCAAAAGCCTTCTTTTTTCTACTTTCATCTATCAAACCACACACTTCATCTATCATTATTTCGTTCTTGGCGCAAGAATGCTTAATTTCATACTATAATCGTTCAAAATTTACAACAAACAATCTGAGACATGTTAAAGAGAACCTTGATTTTATTAGTTGCATTAGTAAGCACGATTGCCATTCAAGCACAAGACGTAGATGCAATCCTGAAAAAGTCTATTGAAAACACGGGCGGTACAGCCAAATGGAAAGCGTTGAAAACCACCAAAATGGAAGGCACGGCTTCTATGCAAGGCTTGGAAATCGCAGGCGTTATGTACGGAAAAGCGCCGAGTTTAAGTCGTCAGGAATTTAGCTTGCAGGGCAAAAGTATGGTGCAGGCTTATGATGGCACTACTGCTTGGACCATCAACCCATTTGCAGGTGGTGACGAGCCTCAAAAAATGGGCGAAGACGAGGCAAAAGAAATGACCAGCCAAAAATTTGAAAGTGAATTTATTGATTACAAAACGAAAGGAAACACCGTAGCACTGGAAGGCAAAGACACGATAGACGGCGCGGAAACATTCAAAATAAAGCTGACGAAAAAGGACGGCGACGTGGAGTATCATTATTTTGATACCGAAAATTATGTGCCGATTATGGTGAAAACGTTCGTAAAAGCAGGTCCTGCCAAAGGACAAGCTTCTGAAACGTATCTCAGTGATTACCAAGAAGTGAGCGGCTTATTTTTTCCTTTTTTCATTGAAACCAAAATGGGCGGACAGTCGGTGATGAAAATCACGCTTAAATCTGTAAAGGTCAACGAACCCTTGGAAGATAAACTCTTCGCGTATCCGAAAAAGTAAGATAGCAGTGTAAAAACGAGGTGTCATCTTGCGCGCAAGGTGACATCTCTTACGTTATAGCGCGTTTTTTCTTTTTGTATCTCAACATTATTTTGCGCCACTTATGACTTGATTGGAACGCGGATGATGCGGATTGAGCGGATTCCCGCGGATTTTTTAAAACCTGCATTAAACACAGTGTAAAGTAAGTTTTTTGTATTTCCTCCCGCTACCCTCATTCCCCAAGGGGACAACCCTCCCGCGCGTGGACACCCTTTAGGGATGGGGTAAGCGAAGACAGTTTTTATCAGAAAACTTATTTTACAGTGTATTTAATTATAATTCCTTGCTATCCAGTATCAAATTCTACTAATTTGCATAGTTAGGAATGAATAAAGTGTAAAATCCGCTCAATCCGCATCATCCGCGTTCCAATCAAATCATAAGTGGCGCACGCAACACAACCAATCAAAAAGTTTATGAAAAAAGTAATCCTTACATTCAATATCTTCCTTTTTATATTTTCTATAAATGCCCAAACGCCCACCGGAAAAGCCCTTTTCGGTTCATTGCGGGCGCGGCAGATCGGTCCGGCAGCCATGAGCGGTCGCATTAGCTCCATTGATGCAGAACAAAAAAATCCAGAGGTGATCTATATAGGTTCAGCAGGTGGAGGCGTGTGGAAAAGCAATAGCGGTGGCGCAGGTTTTTCCCCAATTTTTGACGAACATTGTCAAGTGGTTGGTAAAGTGACCATTGACCAAAACAATCCAAAAACCGTGTGGGTCGGCACAGGCGAACCGTGGGTGCGCAAC
The DNA here is from genome assembly GCA_964549655.1 of uncultured Saprospiraceae bacterium. Classification (GTDB taxonomy): domain Bacteria; phylum Bacteroidota; class Bacteroidia; order Chitinophagales; family Saprospiraceae; genus JADJNW01. The sequence goes on along the minus strand of CAZJXN010000058.1, from coordinate 12,751 downwards.
AGCACTTCGCCCGGCGATGGCATTTATAAAACCAGCGATGGCGGCACGACTTGGACCAACATGGGTTTGAAAAATTCCGAACGCATCGCAGATATTATTGTGCATCCAACCAATTCGGACGTGGTATATGTCGCAGCTTTAGGCGCACTTTGGAATAGTAGCGAAGAACGCGGCGTTTTCAAAACCAATGACGGCGGCAAAACGTGGATCAAAATCTTTTTTATTGACAATAATACCGGCGCAGCGGATTTGGACATTGACCCGAAAAATCCAGATATTTTGTACGCTTCCATGTGGGGCTTCCGCCGCTATCCGTGGTCATTCGACTCTGGACTGGGTGGAAAAAGCGGTTTGTACAAATCAATTGATGGCGGTAAAACTTGGAACACCATTCATACCGGCTTACCCAATGAAACTTTAGGTAGAATCGGCATCGCCGTAGCACCTTCCAATGGCAATGTGATTTATGCCTCGGTAGAAACCAAAAGCAAGGACAAAAAAGGCTTGTACCTCTCCACCGATGCGGGTGCAAATTGGAAAAAAGTAAATAACGAGCAAAATACTTCGATTCGTCCGTTCTACTTTTCCCATCTCGTGGTTGACCCGAAGAATGATAGCATTGTGATGAAATGCGGCCTGTCTATGATTATCAGTGAAGACCGCGGCGACCGCTTTCGTCCAATGGATTTTTCCGTACACTCCGATATTCACGCCATTTGGATTGACCCCAATAATACAAAGCACCTTATCATCGGCAGCGACGGCGGCGCCTATGAGTCATTTGATAGAGGTCGTTCTTTTAAAATGTTTATGAATCTGCCCTTGTCTCAATTTTATCATGTGAGTGTGGACGATGATTTGCCGTACAATGTGTATGGAGGTTTGCAGGACAACGGCTCGTGGTACGCGCCTTCGCGCAAAGCGGGCGGCATCACGAATGCAGATTGGGAACCAACTTTTGGTGGCGACGGCTTTTGGTCGTTCCGGCATCCAACGGATGCAGATGTCGTTTTTGCAGAATATCAAGGTGGAAATTTGGTGCGTTACAGCAAGAAAACGGGCATGGCGAAGGAAATTAAACCTTTCCCAGCAGAAGATGAATCTAAATATCGTTTCAACTGGAATGCGCCCATTCAATTGAGTCCGAATAATCCAAACCGGATGTATTTTGGTTCGCAATACCTGTTCATGTCAGAAGATAAAGGCGAATCGTGGAAACGCATTTCTCCAGATTTGACCACTAACGACCCAAATAAACAAAAGCAAAAAGAATCTGGTGGCTTGAGCATTGACAACTCTGCGGCGGAGAATCACTGCACGATTTATTACATGGCAGAAGCTTATAAAGATGGCAACACCATTTGGGTTGGCACCGACGATGGCAATTTACAAGTCTCTTCCAATGCTGGTCAGGCTTGGACAAACGTCACTACAAATATCACCGGTTTACCAAAAAACACTTGGGTTTCCTTCATTGAGCCGAGTCATTTCGACAAAAACGCAGCGTACGCAACATTCGACGGACACCGCACGGGCGACGTGAAACCTCATATTTACAAAACAACTGACCTCGGTAAAACGTGGACAAGCCTTGCCACGCCGCAAATCGAAGGTTACGCTTTCAGCATTCGAGAAGATTTAATCAATCCGAGTTTACTCTTTTTGGGAACGGAATCTGGCTTGTTTATCTCCGTAGATGCCGGTGCAAGTTGGGCGCGTTTTGATAGTAATATGCCAAAAGTAGCGGTACACGATATGGTCATTCACCCGCGCGACCACGCGCTTGTGCTGGCTACGCACGGGCGAGGCATTATTATTTTGGACGACATCACGCCGCTGCGTCAAGTAAGCAAAGACATCATGAGTAAAACGGTTCACTTTTTTGAAACGCGACCGACCGTATTGCGCGACCCGGGTGCAGGTGCTGCGGCATTTGGTGGCTCCGGCAATTTCGTAGGTGCGAATCCGAATACCAATGCGAGCATCGTTTACTACCTCAGCAAGCGGCAGACGTTTGGTAAAATGTACGTAGAAGTGTGGAAAGACGGCAAGTTGTTAAAAACTTTACCCGCCGGAAAAAGCGCTGGTATTAATATCGTAGAAATGCCGACCGCCATGAAAAAGCCGAAAGCCGCTCCGACGAATAATCGCCAGGCATTGTTTAGTTCGTTTTTTGGTCCAAATTTCCCAGCCGGCAAGTACGATGTAAAACTCATAAAAGGCAGCGAAACGCACGAAACGAGCTTCACATTGATGAACGACCCGCAGTCCACTTATACTGATGCCGACCGCGCCGCACAACGCGAAGCCACGATGAAACTCTACGGCATGACTGAAAAATTAGCCTACATTTACACCACGTACAAAGAAGTAGAAGACAAAGCGACAGCTATAAAAAATGCCAATTCGAAGGTAGCAGCGGTACTCAAAAAATTTGCTGCAAAAGCGAAAATGGAAAAAGATACGCTAGTAGCATTGGGCGGCGATGGCTATGTGGATGAAGGGGAAGAAATAGCCGAGCGCGTTGCCGACACCTATCGCCAAGTGAGCAGTTTCCCCGGTCGCCCAACGGATTCGCAAGCCAAGCGCATGAACCTGTTGGACAAACAATTGACAGGTATTGAAACGAAGCTCAAGTCGTTGTTAGACAAGGACTTAGGAGTGTTAAATAAAACCTTAGCGACTGCCAAAATCGAACCGATTACATATAAAACTTTTGAACAATTTATAGCAGAAGAAAAAGAGAGTGGCAGCGCGAGTAGTAGTGGTGGGATGGAAGGTTTAAAGCATTTAGATACGAATCTTACGTTGTTTAGAATGAGGTAACTAATAAACGAAAAAGGGATGAGGAAAGGAGATGACGCTTTACAACAAAGATGTCATCTCCTTTTATCATACTTTAGTTGAAATATTATACCTGCCCACAGCCTACTGCCTACTGCCTACTTATACTCTATCACTTCCACTTTCACATCTACTTTCCGATTCAAATCCTTCGGCTTGTCGTCTTTGATTTCGCCTTTGCCTTTGATATAAATTTGGTTCACAGAAATACCATTTTCCCGCAGGTAGAGCGCGATTTGCTTGGCGCGTTCTTCGGAGAGTTTGAGATTGTAAATATCCGTACCCACATCGTCCGAGAAGCCAATGATGTCCACGCGGTGTACGTTTTTGCCTTTGAGTTGTTGTACAAATCCATCCAGACTGCTCACTTCATTATTGGATATTAAAAACTGGTCAAATTCAAAAAAAACGGTGTGCAAAAAGTCATGTCGCTTGGCTTTCTTAGCAGGCTCTGCGGAGGTTGTATCTTTTGGAATGCCTTTGGCGGTGAAGCTGGGCATTTTAATCGGCTTTAATAAAAGTTCAAGTTGATAAAACGTTTTGTTATTCCAAAGTGGAATCACGAAGTTATTTTGATACGGATGAAAATCTTGTACATTCACTTTTGCCGATAGAAATTCATAAGCTGGTACGCAAATGAAAAAGCGTCCGTCCTCGTCCGTTTTTACCCCTTCTCGTCCAAAAATATCCACCGTCGTTTGAATGGGTAAATCCAGTAAGGAATCTTTTACAAAACCTTCTACAAACGTCATCGGCTCACTGTATAATTCTTGTGGCAATTCAAATTGATAAATATCCAACCCACCAAAACCACTCGGACGGTCAGAGGCGAAATAGCCAGACTTGCCATCGGCAGCGAGGAAAAAACAAAGTTCTTGGTGCGGCGAATTGACCGGTGGACCCAAATTAAGCGGATTACTCCAATCGCCTTTTCTACTCATTCTACTCATAAAAATATCGGAAATGCCCAAGCCAGCGTGTCCATCAGAACCAAAATAAAGCGTTTGCCCATCGTTGGTGATGAACGGCGACTCTTCATTGCCGGGCGTATTGATGGTTTTTCCCAAATTTTGCGGCTCGCCCCAGGTACCATTGCTCAAGCGTTTGCTTACCCAAATATCTGTGCCGCCCACGCCGCCATCGCGATTGCTGGCAAAGTAAAGCGTACTGCCATCACAACTAATACACGCCTGCGATTCCCATTTATCCGAGTTAATATTCCCTTCTAATTGTTGTACTTTACCAAAATCAATTCCATCCAGATGCGCTTCCCAAATATCACAGGGACCACGTACGCCCTCGCGCCTACAAGCCGTAAAAAACATGGTTTTGCCGTCGCGTACAAAGGTGCTCATGCCTTCGTGTCCATCGTCCGTGTTAAATTTAGAACCTACTGGAAGTCCTTCTTTCCAAATGTCATTCGTGTATTGGCTGTAATATAAATTTTCGTCGTCGCGCTCATCTCTTCGAGAGGTATAAAACATCAATTTCTGGTCATTCGATAAAAATGGAAAGTATTCGTCCCAAGTAGAATTGACGGTCGGACCTACATTTTCTAAATCTTTAATATTTAGAAACCGCGTCGAGTCCATCGAAATAATGGAAGCCCGAATATTATTATCCAATTGCGCCATCATTTCCGCTTCATCGGCTTCTTCTTTGTCGGTCACGCCTGTGAAATCGTGCAAGGGTAAGGATTGGTAGAATTCAAATTTGCCGAAATAAATGAGGGCTTGGTCGGGCTTACCGGATTTCAAACTGGCTTCTCCGGCTCGGTAGTACACGGTGCGGGATGACATGGAATCGCGCTTGATTACATCTTCATAATAACTCAATGCTTTCGGGTAGTTGCCCATCATTTCGTAGCACACGCCGATGTTGCGGCGGGCAGCGGAGAGGTCGGGCTTGGCTTTCAGCACTTTCTCAAATTGGCGGATGGCTTTGTCATACTGCTTTCGGAGCAGGGCTTCTTCACCTGCCTGAAAATCTTTTGCAAAGTTTGCAGTCTGTGCGCTCGCCAGCAGTTGGCAGCAAATAAAAAGCGAGAGAATCGTAAATCGTTGCCACATCATAGGTTGTGTTTTTGGGAGATAAAGGAATGAAGGGTGTTACATTGCAAAGTTCGGTAAAAAAATTGATTAAATGAGGGCGCAAAAGTAACATCGCTTTGCAAAAAAAAAATTGTTAAGCATTCCATAACACTATACGGTCTGCCCAAGCTGAACTTTTAAAATAAGTTTCCGTTACAAACACATAAGTCATTTAGACAATTGTAACCAAAAAATTTGAAAACAAAAACGCTCACTTATGAAAAAGAATTTGTTGTTTATCCTAACGATCGCGTGCTCACTGGTCTTGACGACTGCTGCACAAGCACAAATCGGCATCAAGGGAGGTGTTACCTTATCCAACCTTGCACAAAAAGCATTTGAAGACGAAGGAAGTGATTTCGAAGAAAACTCAACTGTCGGCTTTCAGGCGGGTATCTTTGCCGAACTGCCAATCGGAGAAGTATTTGCCATTCAACCGGAATTGCTTTTCATTCAGAAAGGTGGTAAATCAGAGTTTAACATCGGTAACAGTAGCTACGAACGCAATTTTCACTACAATTACATCGAAGTACCTGTGTTAGCAAAAGTAAAAGCAGGTAGTACGGATGGTTCTGGCATTGGTCTGTTTTTCTACGGTGGTCCGTTTGTAAGCTATGCTATCAACGGTAAAATTGACAATGATATCACCATATTAGGAGACAAAACCAGTAACGAAACGGATATTGAATTCAACGATGATGATGACCAACGTCGCCTTGATTGGGGTGCAGCATTTGGCTTGGGCTTGAATCTGGGGTCTTTAGTGCTTGATTTGCGGTATGATTTAGGTATCAATAATGTATTGACAGACGAATTTGATGGCGGTGGCGATAACGGCGACAACCCATATTTGCGTACCCGTTCCATTGGCTTGACGCTTGGTTTTGTACTCGGCGGTGGCAATTAAAACGTAATTTGCGATTTGTTATCTGTGGCTTATGCAATAAAGTACAGATTACAATAGAGATGATATCGCTTCGAGCGGTGTCATCTCTTTTTATTTAGAATAAAATTGCAACTTTTTGCGGCGTTTGCTATCTTTAGGGGAAGAACGGCTTGATAGGCAACTAATCGAGCAAAATCAAATTACAAATAAGCCCAACTTAAGTTGCTGTTTGTCAACGTGTTGAGTGTTGCCTACTGCCAACTAAAAACTGCTTACTTAAATCGTGGTATGCAATTAAAACGCGCCAAAATATTGGTGGTAGACGATGACCCGGATGTGTTGGTCGCCGTGCAACTCTTGTTGAAAACACAGGCTAAATTAGTTGTGACGGAGCGCAATCCTGAGCAATTACGCTCGGTGCTTGCTAAAGACCAATTCGACCTCATCTTGCTGGACATGAATTATAAAAGCAAACTCAACTCTGGCAACGAGGGTTTGTACTGGATGCGTCAAATCAGAGAGTGGTACAAAGATGCAATGGTGGTAATGATTACAGCCTATGGCGACATTGATTTGGCGGTGCGTTCGCTCAAAGAAGGCGCGGCTGATTTTATTGTAAAACCTTGGCGCAATGACCGTTTAATCGCTTCGTTGGAAGAGGCATTGTCGCATAAAGATTTAAATTCTTCTACTGAAAAACGCAAAGCAGCAAACAGCGATATTGGCATCATCGGCGACTCAGAGGCGATGCAATCGGTGTTTTATAAAATTGACAAAATTGCTCCGACGGATGCGAATGTGCTTATCTTAGGAGAAAATGGCACAGGTAAAGAACTGGCAGCCAAAGCTATACACAAAAAATCATTGCGAGCGGATAAACCTTTTGTGCAAGTGGATGTAGGCGCGTTGACGGAATCATTGTTTGAAAGTGAACTATTTGGACATAAAAAAGGCGCGTTCACAGATGCGCGCGAAGACCGAATCGGGCGTTTTGAAGCAGCAGGTGGCGGTACGCTTTTTTTGGATGAAATCGGCAATCTTTCTCTATCGCAGCAGGCAAAATTACTCACCGTTTTACAAAATAGACAAGTCATTCGGCTGGGTACGAATCAACTCATTCCATTAGATATTCGATTAATTTGTGCTACGAATGCACCGATTTATGAATTAGCCACCCAAAATCTATTTCGCAAAGACTTGATTTACAGGATTAATACGGTGGAAATCATGCTGCCGCCCTTACGCGAACGCAATGGTGACGTGTTCCTTCTCGCCAATCATTTTGCCGCATTCTACGCCGACAAATATCGAAAACCACAGCCCGTTTTGGATGAAAAAGCCATTCAAAGACTGGGCCAATACTCGTTTCCCGGCAATGTGCGCGAGTTGCAATACAGCTTGGAACGGGCAGTCATCATGATGGACGGCGATGTGTTGCAAGCCAAAGACTTGATTTTTTCACCCATCGAAAGCCCGATTTCCGAACAAGACCATTTGGATTCTTTCCGCTTGAATGAGGTAGAAAAAAATACGATTTTAAAAGTAATCGAAAAGCATAATGGTAACATTACGCGTGCAGCGAAGGAGTTGGGCATTACGCGCACGGCGTTGTATCGCAGATTGAGTAAGTATGAAATTTAGATGCCAGATGCCAGACATGGTTATTCGTGATTGGTTAGTAGTTATTTGGCGCTATCACTTACACCCTTCCCAAATCACAAATTACAAATCACCAATTACAAATCACCAATTACAAATCACAAATCACAAATTTGACTTCACTATTTGTTAAAATTCAAGATTTTCTCACCGACCGTTTTCGCACGGCGCGGACGGGCTATTTTTTTGCGATTCTGGTACGCACGTTTGTTTTACTAGCATTACTATTGGCGACGGTTTATTTTATTCAAAAGAAAGAGTGGTTTTGGGTGTTTATTTTACTCCTGATTACCGTTTTTCAAGTATCGGCGTTCACGCGATTTGTGAGTTTTGCAGTGCGGGAAGTAGAGGATTTTGCGCTGTCGGCGCGGTATCGGGATTTTTCCAGAAATTTTACAGAACGTGGCATTCCATTACAAAACAGGCTGTTACACCAACATTTTAATGCCATCAATCTCGTTTTTCGACAACTCAGCCGCGAGCGCGAAGCCCAATATCAATATTTGCAACGCCTCTTGGAATTGGTAGACACCGGAATCCTGTCGTTTAACAGCGAAGGAAATATTGGCTGGATGAACGAATCGCTGAAAAAAATGTTGGGCATCGTTTATTTAAAAAACCTCTCCGCGCTGGAAAAACGAGAGCCAGAATTGTATCAGCAAATTTTACAATTAAAGCCCGGCGAAACGAAAATTATTCTTATCAACCAAGAAAGAATACCCACCAAAGTATTAGTATCTATTGCCCGTTTTATTACAGATAGTCAGCACTTTACACTCATCGCTTTTCAAAATATAAATGAAGCCTTGGATGAAAACGAAGCCCAAGCATGGCAAAAAATCTTGCGCGTGATGACGCACGAAATCATGAACTCCGTCGGACCAATTGCTTCGCTTGCAGACACCATTAAAGGACGTTTGCCACAAACCGTTGGCTTACCGGAGCCGATTGTAGAACAGTTAAATGACGTAGCATTAGGCTTGGATACGATTCAAAAACGCAGCGTCGGCTTGCTTCAATTTACCGATATTTATCGAAATTTTAGTAATATCACGCAGCCGCAACTGTCCACGTTTCCAGTTATAGAATTGTTTGAAAATATCTACCAACTCATGGAACCAAGTTTGGAGCGCAAGCAAGTAGAAATGGATGTGGTGCTAAAAGACACAAAATTACAACTCGAAGCCGATAAAAGTCTTATTGAACAAGTGCTTATCAATCTGGTTATCAACGCAATAGACGCCATTAAAGACCAATCCGAACCGCTCATTCAACTCTCCGGCTACCGCAGTGACGGACGCATGGTGTTGGAAGTGGCAGACAACGGCGCAGGGATTCCACCCGATATTTTAGAAAAAATCTTCGTTCCGTTTTTCAGTACGAAGCAGACCGGCAGCGGCATCGGCTTGAGTCTCTCGCGGCAGATCATGCTCCTACACAAAGGCAATATCCAAGTGCGCTCCACCGAAGGCAAAGGGACGACGTTCATGCTGACGTTTCCGGTTTCGTAGAGAAAGATTTGCTAAATCTTGAAGATTTAGCAAATCTGTATCCCATTTACTGCTTCACTATCTTTTGTGTAAAGAATTGATTATTTATATTAATTTTCAATAAATAAATGCCTTTTAGTAATAATTTCAAGTCAATACGGGTATTTTCATTATTAATTCTTTCATTTTTTATTAACCTTCCCTTTAAATCAAATAACTGCGCCACCCCATTTTCATTGCCTTTCCAAGAAATTTGTAACCAATCACTTGTCGGATTCGGAAAAATCTTAAAATTTAGAGATTCCGCTAAGTCATTTACATCCGTCACAAGGGGTCGCGTCGTCAAATTATCCAAGCAAAAATAAGTCGGCGTATTAATTCCAAACTCTCCTACATCACTCGAAGCAAACGTGAAGAGCAAACTATCCGCCTCTCCGAGCGTGGAGAGATTTACCCAAGTCCAATTTTTAATAATGTAATCTTGACTTTTATTCACAAAGCGATAATCAGCTAAATAAAATATTACACTGTCTGCACTTCGCACCCCATTCAAATATTTAAAAATGTTCAAGCGAAAGTAGTCTGGGTCGTTGCCAGTCTCCCCGCCAAAACGCTTGGCAAACTGGTCGCCATCGCGCATACTGTTGTAAGCATAAGTGTTGTTGGTGGCATAAAAACCCTCTAATTGTACACGCCCTGTGAAGCGAATGGTATTATTGTCAAAATTGACCGCATAATTCGGCGAGCCGTTGAAGCCGCTCCCCGCTTTTGCGCTGTATGCGTTCGTGAAGCCAGATGTGACCGTATCGCGTTTGCTGGAAATCACCCAGCCGCTCGAAAAATCAAACATCGCATTGTACGTATTTGGAAAAATGGCGTTGGTACTTTGAAAACTACCATTTGCATTGCTGCCATTCAAAGAGGAATCTTGTGCTACATTGATGTCTTCCAATGTAACAATCGTCTGCGCATTTAAAATAAAACTCATAAAAACAGTCAGAATAGTAAATAGATGTTTCATGTTGGTAATGTTTATAATTAATGATTGTGTTCAGGTGTTTGTGTATTCATGTGTTCAAGCCCTAAGCGTTACACCAACACTTGCGCACCTGAACACAATTATTGAAAATGGAGGCTAATTCCAAGTTGAAAACTCCTTCCCGGCATTCTCCTTCTTTCAATCACGCGATATTCCTCGTTCCATAAGTTGTTGATTTGCAGGAAGATATTGCTACTAAATTTTTGAAAGGATAAGCCATAACGAGCGTGTAAATAACCCAACTGATACGCAGGAAGCGATGCCAAATTATCCGAGCGTGTAAAGACCGAGCCAGTATATTGATGTTGGTAGGAAATTTGTAAATCATGAAATTGAATTGCCAATCGCCCGAAAGCCTGCTGCTCCGGCACGTAAATGAGCTGTTTATTTACATTCGCTTCAACGGAAGCCTTTTGCTGCGTCGAGCGAATCCAATCATATCCTCCAGTCATTTCCAACTGCCAACTGCCAACTGCTAACTGCCAACTGAGTCTTTGTTCCAAACCTCGACTCCACACTTCCGAAATATTTTGCGGCGACCAGTACGAAGCGCCTGGCACCCATAAAATCCAATTTTCTACTTCCCGATTAAAACCCGTTACAGAATAAGAAAAACTCCAATGCACTGATTTCCAATGCGTTTGCAAGGTTAATTCTTCCGCCCAACCATTTTCAGGTTGTAAATTTGAATTGCCACCCGGCTGCCAGTATAAATCATTCAGCGTTGGTAGTCGAAAGTTTTTTGTTACATTACTCTTTATTAAAAGCCATTTAGTAATATCATGCTCCAAACCAAAAGAAGGAATCAAAGGAATAAAGTCATGATTGGCAAATCCTTGTCGCAAGCTCAATTGACTGCGCCATTTTGACACTTGCCACCGATAAGCCGCAAAAATTGCCGATTGCCGCTGCGCTTGTCCCTGGGGATAGCCGTCCGCTTCCGCTTTTGAAAAAGAGTGATTTACCCCGATGTGAAAACGATGATTTGCATTCAAATTCCATTGTGCTTCTGCCTCCGAGATAGAAGTCCACGAATGGCTCGGCGAACTGATACCCGCAATCGAATCTTGATAGTGAATAAAGTCGTAGAAAATGCCCGTTCGAGCCTGCACAATCCATTGTTTTTCAATCAATTGCCAATCAAGTGTGGTGCGTAGAAATTCATTGTCTTGTTTAGCAACGCTAAAATTTTGCGTCGTGGTCGGTGGAATTTCTTGTTGAGATTTGGAAAGCCAGATTCTAAAATTCAGATTTTGATTGGATTTTATTTGAAAACGATTTTCTTGTAGAATGGCAGTTTGTCGAAAACCAGCGTTTTGTTGTTGTTGCTCAGGAGTATCGGGCGTAATATAATACGGGAAATTATTCGCTGCGCTTTGATGTAATAATCGAGTAGAGCTCGCAAATTTTGTGTTACTAAAGTTAATTTTTACATCATGATGCCATTGTGCAAAGCTGCCAATTTGATTGTTGTAACGAAATTGTAAACCTTGATTATAAGGTAGTTTATTATTCAATTGCAACACACCGCCGACTGCGCCGCTGCCCCAAATCGCGCCATTGCCGCCCGATTGCAATTGAATTTCATCCATAAAACTCGCTGGTAGCAACGCCAAATCCAGCTGCCCCAACATCGGACTTTGTATCGGAAAGCCATTCCAAATCACCGCCGTATGCGAAGCACTCGCCCCCCGAATCGAAGACGTAGCCAGACTTCCCAAACCATAACTCTTGATGAAAATACCCGTATTTTGTGACAATAAATCAGCTACACTCAACGAAGGAACCACTTGTAAACGACTAGAATCCAGCGTGATAACTTGATGCCCAACGGGCTGCTGCCGAAAGCGAGAAGCAGTAATGGTGACGGTTTCCAGCGCAAGCGTAGTGTCCACTTGCGCCTGCGCACTCAGGTACGCAAGGAAGAAAAGCAAAAAAATAGTAAAACGAGCCACAGCAAATCCATTTGCCGAGCGAAAAGGGAAGCAGCACAAAAGATGCCGGATACCAGTATTCGATAAGATTTAGCAAATCTTCAAGATTTACTAAATCTAGTAGCATATCCAAAAAACCAATATCCAATATCCAGAACTCATCCCGTCTTTAGCCCGAAGACGATTTAGAAAATAAGATGACACATTGGATTTGGCAGGTCTTCTGACTTGCTCCACCTTTTGCCGGTCTTCCCATCGGTTAAGACAGTGACCCTCAAGGGCAAAAGGCTTTGGAGTAGAGTGCGCAAAATGGGAAACTAACTTTCAAAATCCGTTTGAGCCTGGTGTGCAGGACTTTTGCGGTTTTGACTTTTACATTTTACATTTTGCGGTTTCTACAGGAGCTTACAGCTGCGGGTACAGTCCTCGATTTACACGAGGTTCCCTTTTCGTTCCAACCGAAGTTGGAAACCAAAACCGATGCAAAGGTAGATGTTTTTAATTTACAATGTCAAATTTTAAATGGTTAATGTGCTAGAGAATTTGGAGAAGAAGGCACGAATGATTCAGCGAGGGTTTATAACGTTGATTTCTCTAAAAACGAGAAGTGCGTGAAGGATAGAAGCAGTTCCGTTCCGCAGGCAGAAAGAGCGAACTTCGCCTGTGCTAAAGCGGAGGTAGCCTGACCCTAGGGACACGCCCAAAAGATTTTTAAATAACTCGGAATAAAAGCATTAGACTTTTACCTGAAATTACTAACTTTCTGCCAAATACAGAATTTATGTCCGAACAAAATGCTGTTAAAAATT
>CAZJXN010000057.1:1342-28948 GCA_964549655.1 uncultured Saprospiraceae bacterium | reverse complement strand
GTTGCGACCAATTGCTGCACCAATTCCATTTGAACGCCCGGCAAACCAATCATCGAACGACTCGCGGCTTCTCCACTCATATTTGCTTTTTCGCCAACGGCTACGACTATAATATCAGAACGTTTGGCGAGGTCAACTGCTGCTTTAAAACCCGTGCGTTCCATCGTATCTAAAGTACATCCTTTGGCATACTCTACTTTTCCTCCGCCAGCTTTTGCTCGGATACCTTGTAATAATGTAACGCAATCTTTTGGCTCGCCAGCTCCAGACCAAGCGCCAATTAATTCCGACTTATTATCTGCTAATGGTCCAATCACTGCAATCGTTCTGCCCGTTTTTGCAATCGGTAACGTATTTCTATCATTTTTTAATAACACAATAGACTTGCGAGAGACGTCGCGCGCCGCATCTTGATTTTCTTTGGAAAGTATCGTGCTTTTTTCGCGCTCTACATTGCTATACCGATAAGGGTCTTCAAACAAACCCAATAAATACTTGATTCTCAAGACGTAACGCACCGATTGGTCAATCTGCGCTACATTTACTTTTCCTTCTTTTACCGACTGCGCTAAGTGATTATAATAAACCGCACCCTGCATATCCATATCCACACCTGCATTCAAAGCCAGTTCACCCGCCTCTTTTTCATTTGCAACTACACCGTGCGGAATCATTTCATTGATAGACGTATAATCTGTCACCACCAAGCCTTTGAATTTCCATTCGTCGCGCAAAATATCGTGGAGCAAGTGGACATTGCCCGTCGCCGGTACGCCGTCGAGTTCGTTGAAAGAAGTCATTACCGTGTGTGCGCCAGCGTCAATCGCCGCTTTGTAGGGTGGGAGAAAGGTTTCGCGCAAAACGCGCTCCGACATATCCACGGTGTGATAATCGCGTCCAGCTTGTGCCGCACCATACGCCGCGAAATGTTTCACGCAAGCCAACATCGTATTCGTACCATTGAAATTTTCACCTTGAATGCCTTTCACACGTGCCGCCGCGATGAGCGAACCCAAATAGGTATCCTCGCCCGCACCTTCCATGATGCGCCCCCAACGCGGGTCTCGCGCGATGTCCACCATCGGAGCGAACGTCCAGTGCAAGCCCGCCGCTGTTGCTTCGGTAGCTGCTACGCGCGCCGATTTTTCAATGGCTGCCAAATCCCAACTTGCCGCCTCGCCCAATGGAATCGGAAAAATAGTTTTATAGCCATGAATTACATCATAACCGAAAAGCAGTGGAATTTTCATGCGCGTCTGTTCCACTGCTACTTTTTGTAAATCGCGGGTGTAAGCTGCCGTGTACGCATTGAAAATATTGCCACAAAGTCCTTTTTGGATGTCCGCTTTGTAAGTGTCGCGTATGGTCGGACCGGTCGTCGCCCAGTCGCTGGTGAAAAGCGTGAGTTGTCCAATTTTCTCTTCGAGCGTCATTAAATTGATTAAAGAATCTACCTTTCGGGCAATCATCGCCTCACTCAACTTTTGAGAATGAAGGAAGGAAGAATGCAGCATGAATAGGATAAATATTATTTTTGTAAAGAGTTTCATAATTTTAAAATTAATAGGTTTATAAACCCTTGCTTTTTACTACAAAGTGCACAAAGGAATTTCACAAAGTACACTAAGTTTATCTATGACATTACTTTGTGCGCCTTGTGAAACCTTTGTGTACTTTGTGGTTAGACTAAGTAAAAAGGGCAAAAGAAAGCGATAAGTGCTGCCTACTGCCCACTGCCTACTTCATCCAGCCAGCCGCCTGTAAAACCCGCTTTTTTCAAACCTTCTATGATATATTTATTCTTTTTCATGATATTCCAAATCAAGCCGGAACGGTGGTTTTCGATTTGAATCAAAATTGGACCTTGGTCAATGCCGATGTAATCCGGGTCGTACCAGCCTTTGGAGCCGTCTTTGTTTTCGATAGTCAAATTAAATGCATCTATAAAACCGTATTCTTTGTAAATTTTATCACCGTGTTGTTGATACATTGCATCTAATGCGGGTAAGCAAATTTCTGGTGCGAACGGAACAGAACCGCCTGCCGCCGTGGGCGCAAGGGTGCCATCATCCGTCACGTGCCACAGTCCTGCGCCGCGTGCCGAGTAGCCCATAAAGGCAATATTTGGATTGGCTTTATTATCATTACCCGGACCGTCGCAAGCCGTCAAACCCCATACATTCGCACTGTAGCCCACGTAACCTGCCGGATTTGCAATGCAATAGGAACGATTCGCATACGTCGCGCGCCGGGAATTTTCAAAATAATCTATATTTTTCTCTCGCATATATTCATCCTGAATGCCTTTAAAATCAATGTACATGTGGGAATACTGGTGCGCAAAAAGCGAACCGAATTGTACAAATTCCTGCCCGAAATACGTGCCCCACTCATACGTGCTCGTCCAAGCCTGCCAAGCCTCGGCGGGCAGCGGATGCGTTGGAGAACCCATTGCCATGACGAGCAAAACCATTGCTTCATTGTAGCCCCACCAACGCGCATCTTTCAAAAAGCCGCGCTCTGGATGGTAGCCCATACTCATTGTTGTGCTGTCTTCCATCGCCCAATCCCATTCTACGCGGCGGTACAGGAAATCAGAAATATCACGGATTTGTTTTTCGGTCTCATTGTCTTTATCAAAATAACTCATGGCACTCAAAATACCTGCCATCAGCAAGCCCGTGTCAATGGTGGACAATTCAACTTCTTGAAAACGAAGTGCTTTATCAAGCGTCAAAAAGTGATAGAAAAAGCCTTTATAACCGCTAATGCCAGATTTGCCAGCACCTTGCCGGAGTTGTTGTAATACTTTTAGGGTTTTTAAAACGCGGTCTGCCGCTTGTTCGCGCGTGACAAAGCCGCGCTCTGCACCAACGATGTAGCTGGTAAGTCCAAAGCCAGTCGCGGCGATACTGGAGAAATTGACACCCGGATAGCGGTCGCGCACTTGCCAGTTGGTGGTGTCGGTCGTTTCCCAAAAATAGTTGAAGGTGCGGCGTTGGAGGTCGTCGAGGTTGAGTTTCATTTCGGCACTTGCTGCCGGTTTATCTTGTTGGGTGTCTGATTTATTTTCTTGTTCTTGCTTATTGGCGCAAGCTGAGAATAGGAGTAAGATTAAGGTTAAGGCTGAGATTGAGAATTTCATAGTATAATTTGGTTAGGCTATAGGATAGGAAAGTAGGCAGTTTTTAGTTAGCAGTAGGCAGTCAGCAATTTTGAAAACTGCCTACTGCTTACTGCCTACTGTTAACTGCCCACTGTTTTATTGTTTTACGAAACGAGCATTTGCAATCAAAGTGCCTGCTTCGTCATAACCTGCCAGGATGTACATCCCTTTGTTTAGATTGTCTAATTGAATCGAAAGGTTGGAGATGCCATTTGGTTGTACGACCGACATACGCTGACCGACTGTGTTATAAATTACAAACAAGTTAATTTTGTCTGCATTTTGTACAATCAGTTCGCTGGAAGCCGGATTCGGAGATACTTTTAATGCTTCTACCACAATTGGGTCGAAAATACCCGTCGTTCCGCAAGTGCCTTCACCAAGTGTGATATCGTCAAAATAGTAGGTTCTGGTAGCGCTTGGCGTATTGTCAATATCAGGAATCAGTGTAATTTGATTGTACTGCGAACCGACTGCGATATTAACGCCACCTTGCGTTTTGGAGAAATCCCAAGAAAGTTCCTGCCATTGCCCGGGAGTGGTATATGCTGCGCGAACGTCGCCAGAATTCAATGCCGTGCCGACGGGGCTCTCCAATTTCATAACAAAAGAATTAGCATTTGGACCCAATACTTTCATTTTGACAGTTCTATTTGCACCCAATTCTACCGGCGCAGGCAATGCAGCAAATGCTCCGGCAAAGTTCTCAACACCCATGCCCATTGCGTTTTCTACAAAAATACCCACATTGTTACTGGTATTTACGCCCGTTTTATTTGGATTAACAACAGGAGCAAAGGTAGGTGCGGTACCATTTGCAAAATAAGCCCAATTGGTAAGGGTAAATTCTGGTGTTTCAAAAGTCACAACACAGCCTTTGTAAGGTGCTCTTCTCCATTCTACATCATCAATATAATATTTATCGGCAGTCGTATTGCTCACCCCAAAATTGAAGAAGATAGTCAGACTTTTGAATTTAAGTGCCGACTGCGCGCTGAAATCAACTACATATTCTACCCATTCGCCAGTGCGGGTTATATTCACTACTTTTTCTACAAAAGGAGCACCATTTTCTAATTTAAAACCAATCGGCACTACCTTTGGCGACCAGATTTTTACATACAACAAATTGCGAGTGGTTAGGTCAAAAGCAGTATCTCTGGTGAGTACCAATGCTGCAAATGGCTCGCCAATCGGGTCGGTGTATTCGCCTACTTTATCTAATGGATTCGGATTGATACCGCGTGCATCCGGGTTGACAATGATCTTTAAAGCGCTCGCACCATTGGTAACCGTGGAATTGCGCTGGCAATCGAAATCATCTACAAAATTGTTGTTTTTCACCGTGCCTTCACAAGGGTCAACCGTAGAGCCACCCTGCCTAAGATTATCGAAATACCAAGTGCCGGAAGAAGCCAACGCTTTATCAAAAATCAGGTTGACGGTTTCAAAATCGGTGATGGTTTTGAACGCATCGAAGTTGAAGGATAATTGCACCCATTTTCCGGTTTCGGCGATGGGGCGCGTCACTTCTTTGATGCCCTGTGTTGCGCTGGCTAACTGGAGCGTAAAGTTTTTCGCGCCTGCCGGTGCCCACACTTGCAAGTCTATTTGTGGGAAGTCCGTTAATTTGAGATTGCTGATAGCCGCTTTCAAACCACCCAAAACAGCCGTGCCTTTGGTGTAAGAACCTACTTTATCACTCGTGTTTACGCCAGTTTTGTCGGGGTTGTTGATACCACCATTGTACGTACCACCTGTTGCCGCGAATAAGGGTTCCCAAGTTAACTTTGGATTCGGTTCAAAATCCTCCAGTGGACCGAGTACTGGTTTGACGGCAAGTTGAATATCATCAATATAATAAATATCTCCAGCCGCCATTTCGGTACCTGCATTGAAAAAGAAAACGAGCGATCTATGACTTGCGCCTACTTGGTCGCTAAAATCAATCGTGTATTCTACCCACTTGTTCGTTTCCGTGATTTGTGCATCTTTTTCTTTAGATGGGGAGCCGCCACCTTCTAATTTCACGAGCAATCTTCCCGCTTTGGGTGCCCACACTTTAATTTTTATTTGATTGAGGGTCGCTGTGAGTGGAATATTATCTGCGAATGGAATCACTAATGCGTGAAAGGAGCCATTTTGATCCGTGTATCTACCCACGCGTGCGCTGGTGTCAATACCACTTTTGTCTGGATTGTTGATTGCTACAATATCCAAATAACCTGGATTTCCATACACGGCATTGCGCTGGCAATCGAAATCATCAATAATGTCGTTGTTTTTAGCAACGCCGGAACAAGTGCCGCCTTCCTGAATCAAATTGTCAATCAGGTACGTATTGCTACTGGTATCCACACCGGGGTCGAAAAATAGGATGACTTTGTTGAGCGTCGTTAGCCCTTTTGCAGCGCTCAAGTTGAATCGGTATTCTATCCACTGATTCGTTACGCCAATTTTTCTCTTTTCTTCAATCTGCTGACCGCCAGTGCCTTCCAATTTAAAAATAAAAGAAGTCGCCACACTTGAGCGTACTTGAATGCGGAACTGATTATTAGTAGTCAAATCCAGTGGCTGTGCAAGGGTAGCAATCAAAAGGCTGAAGCCTTTGCCCCGCACTTTGGTGTAAGAACCCACTTTGGCACTTGGGTTGATGCCAAGCGTATCGCCGCCTGCGGGTTTGTCGACAACAGTCAATACACTATCACCACCCGGATTGTTCCAAGGTAATTTGGGCGTTGCGCCCTCGAAGTCTTCCAGTATCACCTGGCTGCTGCCCACAGCTACCAAAGTGAAGAAGCACATTAAACTAAGTAGTAGTCGTTTCATAAGTTTGAAGTATTTTATTAAATAAATGGTTAGGTAAAATTGTTATTTGTTAATGATGAAATGGGATTAGTTATTGATGAGGTGGGATTAGTATTTGTAAGTGGCGAATCCCATTTCACAATTCCCGTTTCACTTTTCTCTATTTACAATAATTTTTCGGGTTAGATGCTGTTCGTTGGTGCTAATTTTTAAAAAATAAATACCGTTTGCTAAGTCATTGGTTGTCAATTCCATTCGATGCGTACCAGATAGTAATTGTTGTTTTGAAATTATACGCCGTACTTTGCCTAATCCATCTAACAGTTCAATGTGTACTTCGGCAGCTTGTAATTGCTCTAATGCTATAAATATTCGTTCTTGTGCTGGATTTGGGTAAATAGTTACTTTTCCAAAAGCAAGCGGAAGTTCCTCAGTATCAACAGAAAGCGAATCACGCACAAATCCTGCTTTGGTCAATCCTTGTTGAATTTCTGGATTCGACATGAAATTTTTCCACAACAATTCGGTTCGGTAATTTTCAATCATATCAATAATCGGTCCTTGGTCAATGGCTAAGTAAGAAGTTGCAAACCAATTTTGCGTTTCATTAAATGCGTCATAAAAACCCATCGGTCCCCACAGCCTTGCGCCCAGATTTCGATAAAAATGCTTGAGTGCAGCGATAGATTGGGTGGGCGTGTACGGCATGGAAGAAAGCGCGGCGGTTGGAGTAATCGTGCCATTATCTCTTTCGCCGGGTTCGTGTGCCAAGTAGCCGAACGGATTATCACTTGCCGTCAAACCCCAATTATTGGCACTGTAGCCGACAAAATTTTTAGGATTGTCAATGGAATATGCGTGATGAATGAGCGAATGATTGCGATTGCGAACAAAATAATTGGTGTACGCATCGCGCACATAACGCGGGTCAAAACCCAAATACGAATAATGTGAAAAGAAAAGCGGTCCGCCAAACCGTGGTCCAACTTCCAATTGAATATCATAATGAAAGCCGCCGTAGCGATAGTTACTGCCTGCCCAACCTTGTTCATATAGATTGGCTGGAATGGACTGCGTGGGCGACGACAAAGCTAAAATGTAAACGATGTGCGTTTCGTTAAATCCTCGGAGTTGAAAATTGATAGCAAAATTAAAATTGGGCGACCAATGCCAGTACAGCACATTCTCATTCTGCTTGCGATACCAATTCCATTCAATCGCTTCCCAAAGGGTCGTGATTTTAGAACGTAGAGTGATTTCTTCTGCTGAATTGCCGCTGAAATATTGACGCACCGTGAGTAAGCCTTGCATCAAAAAAGACGTTTCTACCAAATCGCCGCCATTATCTTGTGTACTAAAAGGCACTACTTTCCCCGTCGCGCCATTCATCCAATGCGGAAAAACGCCATGAAAACGGTCGGCGGTATTTAAGAAATTTACAATTTGATTGAGTCGGCTTAGACCTTGTTGTTTGGTAATAAAACCGCGTTCGATTGCGACCAAAATCGCCATTACGCCAAAGCCAGAGCCGCCCATTGTTACGATATCGTCAGACGTATTCCGCTCCCGCGCCAAACCAGAAATCGGATGACCAAAATCCCAAAAATAACGAAATGTATATTCCTGCACCATCGTCATCAACTGCTCATCCGTCATGTCGAATGTTTTTGCTTCAACAGCAACAGTTGGCGCGGATTCAGTGCCGGAATCATTGGTGGCGGTTAGTCTATAATTCAAGGTCAGATTCGTGCCGAGCGGACGCACAAAA
Source organism: uncultured Saprospiraceae bacterium (assembly GCA_964549655.1). Classification (GTDB taxonomy): domain Bacteria; phylum Bacteroidota; class Bacteroidia; order Chitinophagales; family Saprospiraceae; genus JADJNW01. Next base: position 21,206 of record CAZJXN010000057.1, on the reverse strand, counting down.
TCAATGGCAATTGTATCATTGGAATTAAGTGAACGGACAAATTCAAAATTTCCAGTACCGACGGAGCGATATAAACGGTAGCCGCCGAGTCCTGTACCGGTGCTTTTCTGCCAGCGCAATTCTACATGACTATCATAACCAAAAGCGCGCAAATTGGTGGGCGGATTCGGAACGCCGCCTGCACTGCGAAAAGTGCGCACCTCATCTATATATAAGGTGTGTTCTACCGCGTCGGCAGCGTTCTGTCCGAAAATAATGGCTTTTATTTGGTTAAAACTGATGGTAGTCTGGTTCGGATCATTGAAAAAAACGGAAAGCGGAATTTTTATTTGCGTCCAAATTTGAGCTGGAATAGCATCGGTGTAATTAGAAAGATTGTATTTGCGTGACTTGGTGGCTCCTGGAGTACCTTCCATAAAAATAAAAGGCATCACATCTTTTGCTAAACCGGTTGGTGCGTACGCCCAAAATGCGAGGGTATCCGTATTGCGGATATCCTGAAAAGGAAAGCCAGGAGCGATGATTAGAGCAGACCAATCGCCGCCGCTGCGGGATGTCCAGCGCAATCGCAAGCTGTTGGTTCCCGCGTAAGCTGTTGTTTGAGTTGGTATTTTATCGCCGGAAGGTCCCGTTTGTTCTATCGTGCTTGGAGCCGTCTTGAAAGCTAAACCTGTGTCGTAAAAGCCTGGATTGTCGCTATCTCTAAAAAAATAAACGCTTTGGGATTGTATACTTGTTGTTATACAAATGCAAAGCACTACTATATTTAATTTCCATTGTTTCATACCATTACTATGCAGATAGCTGTTCTGCTTTTTACAATTAAATATTTCTCAAAGCTCATCTAACCATATAAAATTAAGTAAAAAACGCTTATTTCCAAAACAAATCACCTCATCATTACCACATCATTGACGAAAATCACCTCATCAAAAACTTTACTTTTATATTTTAGTAATACAAAGAAAATTGAATGACAACATCTTAGAGGTCAATTGCCGTATATTAGCATACATCAAGGAATTGAAAAAGCTTTTTCTAGCACCTTTATCTTTCACTCCTCACGAATCATATCAGTATCGAAGCATAAATTCTATTAAATTCGCTTCCTCTCCTAAATTTATTTTTCTACGGAGGCGGTAACGTTTATTTTCTACACTACGAATAGAAATATTAAGCAGCGGGGCTATTTCTTTGGAGGAAAGATTCATTTTGAGGTAAGCTGCCAGCTTTAGATCACCGGGCGTTAATTCAGGAAAAGCGGCTTTCAGTTTTTTAAAAAATTGCTCGTGGACTTGATTAAAATTTAATTCAAACACTTGCCAATCATGGTCAGAAGAGATATGAGTGTCAATAAGATGCGTAAGTTTTTGATAATGCTTGCCTGTAAAGTGGCTGTCGGAACTGCTGCGTAAGGTCTGCAACTCCTCTTTTAACTTCAATAGAATTTCGTTCTTCTGAATCAGGTTCATCGTTGAGTTAGCTAATTCTTTGCTTTTATGAATGACATCAAATTGTAATCGTTCGTTCACAACCTTGATCCTTTCTTCCTCCAATTGCCTTTCTTTTTCCTCCTCCAATATTTTCCGCTGTTTTTTTAGACGATGTTGATTCCAACGTTCTACCAGCCAGATACACCATCCAAATATCAAAATGTAAAGCATCGCAGCCCACCAAGTCTGATACCAATGGGGTTGTATAATAAATGAGTAGGAAGTAATCGAAGTTGTTATTTTTGATTTTACTTTGAATGTGTAGAAACCCGGTGGCAGCCGCGTAAACTCTTTCTCGGGTGTCTCTTGCCAGTCCGACCATTTGGTATCATAGCCTTCTAAAAAATAACTGTAACTTGGTGTTTGCTGATAGACAGGCTGCGTGAATAGGAATCGAAGGTTATTTTCTTTTGCTAACAGCGAAGATACGGTATCTGATAGTGATAAAAAACGGCTTTTTTGCTGCGTGGATGCCTGTATCGCTCGGATGGATACATTGGGGAAGTGGCGCGTATTTGCTAATAGCCTCATAGAAATCCGCTCTGCGATTGCATAGCCATCATCTAAACCAAATAAATATAAGTTTTTATCTAATAAAATAATGCTCTCAAAATCAGGTGCTAAGGTTAAATTGAAATCAATTTGCTCATTGTTAACAAGATAAGAAAGTTTGTTTCGATACATTTTAAACCAGTCACCTGACCAGCCGCTTTTAAGTCGAAAATCACCTTTTTCAAATAGATATTTGCGTTTCTGTTGAAATGGCTCTAATTGGTTCGTCTTTTCATTATAAATTAAAAATTGCTCATTCGATTTTATAACGATTTGATTATCAATATTTTCAATATCCAATTGAAACTCTGAAGGTAAGCCGTCCTCTTTTTTAAAAATGTGCGGAATCGCGCGATCTAATTGTTCGTCTAATTGAATGCGATACAAACCGCGATAGGGATTCACTACCCAAAGATTGCGTAGGTTATCTATAACAATTTTTTTTACTGGGTCATCAAAACCCGCAATACGGTGCGAGAACTGCCACCTACCTTGTTGATTTTTTTTGAATACAATTAAACCCGTATAGGTCCCTTGAATGAGTACGTCCCGGTTGCTCGGATATCGAAGTGTGACCCAGCCGCCGGTGACATCGGAAATGCGCGTAGCTTGATTATTTGTAATAGAAAAAGTGCCATCATTATGTCCGACGAGTAACTGATTATTAAATACATTTAATTCCCAAACTTGTCCTTGTGTACCTTTAATCAATTGAAAATCAGTAGCATCCGTGGCAAAGTGTAGTCCACGCCAAGGTTTTACAAACACGCCTTGATTAGAGCCAATATACAGTTTATCTTTAAAAATAGCCGCCGCGTACACCGTGCCAATTACGCCGTTTTTGTCTTTGAAATAATTTAACGGACTGCTTAATTCTACCAAATCAATTCCTTTATCCAAGCTAACCCACAAGTTTCGAGCATCGTCTTCATACAAGCCCAGCACCGTATTATTTTGTAAACCATTTTTTTGATTGATATGATATAATAACTCGCCGCTCGTATTTACAATATATAAACCGTTAAGAATTGTACCAAACACAAATTGCCCATTCGATAATAACAGCCCTCGATTGAGCTGATGTGCACGCAAGTATGGCTGAATATCACTTTGCCAAGGTGTGAATTTCCCTTCATCATATACGAATATTCCGCTATGCGCAGTACCGATTAGAAAATTCCGGTCGCCGTAAGGCAAAATACACATGATACGTTCGTTTGCCAAGGCTTCGCTACCTTTCATAAATTTCAACCCATGCTTCGTCCATTCAAAAATACCGCGTTCAATAACTGGTAATAATAACTTGCCATTTACTTGTTGCATAAACATAATGGCATCTGGCGGCGCTATTTTACGAATGGTTTTATAATCATAACAATATACATTAGAAAAAGACTGAAAGTAAATAAGATTATCTTTTATTACAATATGCCAAACCTCTTCTTTGTTAAGCGCATCATCTTCCGTAAGCAAGGGAAGCAACGACTGGTATTCCAAATCAATTCCGTTTTTGCGCCGCCAAAAGCCTAATTCTTCAAATGCACCTGTGAAAATATTACCGTTTTTGTCGCAAGCAACTGCGCGAATCGTTTGCTTATTGGGAAGCGGATAGGTGCGCCAAGTGCTGCCATCGAATTCTAGCAAGCCCGCATTATTGCCAAATACCATAAAATGCTCCGGTGACTGACTCACCGCCCAATTCTGGTTGTACGCCTGATATTGGTCTTTCGTGAAATTAATGGTGCGAGGTGTCTCCTGCGCGCAAAGCAGCAGCGTGTAACTAAAAAAAATAAGAAGAAATTGAATTCGATTTTTCAAACTGCAATCAGGCGTTTTTATCAACAAACATAAGCTTTTATAAGCAATAATTAATGTGCTGACAAATTTTACTACATTAGCACATTAGCACATCAACACATCAACACATTAACATGGCTCGCATTTTGACTCGTTCTATCTGGATTCTCTCTTTGGTAAGTCTATTTACGGACGTTGCCAGTGAGATGCTGTACCCCATTATGCCGCTTTATTTGCGAGAAATCGGGTTTTCAATTATTTTGATTGGTACGTTGGAAGGTTTTGCAGAAGCAATTGCCGGTTTGAGCAAGGGTTATTTTGGTAAGTTGTCGGATGCCTGGGGTAGGAGAGTGCCGTTTGTACAATTTGGGTACGCCTTAAGCGCACTTTCTAAACCGATGATGGCCATTTTGATTACGCCGGGCTGGATTTTTGGCGCACGCTCGCTCGACCGCGTGGGCAAAGGCATACGCACCGGCGCACGCGACGCACTCTTATCATCCTACGCGACGCCCGAAAACAAAGGAAAAGTCTTTGGTTTTCATCGCTCAATGGACACGTTTGGAGCGGTTTTAGGACCCCTAATAGCGTTGGCATTTTTGTACTTTTATCCAAATAATTATCGCACTTTATTTTTGATTGCCTTTCTACCGGGCATTGCTGCCGTCGCAACTACTTTATTATTGAAAGAAAATAAGAGCGAATTACCAGCAAAAACAATCAACTACGCTTTTTTCGCTTTTTTGAAATATCCGTTTAAAAGCTCAGTCGCGTATCGCCGTTTGTTTTTCGGGTTGGTGTTATTTGCACTTTTTAATAGTTCAGATATATTTTTATTGTTAATGTTAAAACAAAAAGGATTTTCCGATAGCTCGATGTTGATGGTGTACATTTTTTATAATCTAATTTATGCTTTATCCGCGTATCCAATCGGCGCATTAGCTGATAAAATCGGGCTGCGAAATATGTTTAGCATCGGGTTAGGTATTTTTGCAATTGTCTATTTTGGAATGGCTTATAATTATGAACCGCTCGGTTTCTGGATTTTATTTGCATTGTATGGAATTTATGCCGCCGCTACAGAAGGTATTGCTAAAGCATGGATTAGTAACATCGCTACCAAAAATGAAGTCGGAACGGCAATCGGTACGTACGAAGCATTTAAAAGTCTGGCAGCAATTCTGGCAAGCACTTTGGCAGGTGTGATTTGGCAAGTCATTAGCCCTTCCACAACTTTTCTTATCACAGCCATAGTAACAACCGCGCTTATTCTCTATTTTCGCGTCGCCACTCAAGAAAAGTTAGCAGTTGGCAGTTGACAGTGTGCAGTCAAACCTCAAACTTAATCTCAACCTCAAACTTTAAACCGTATGTTGCAATGCTTCTACCGGTCACAAGGCGAAATCCTCTCTATGTCTGACTCCAATAGAATGGTTGGCATCGAGGCGGAAGATATCATCTGGATGGATTTGCTCAATTCGTCGGAGGAGGAACGGCTATTTGTGGAAAGCAAGCTGGGCATCGAATTATTTACTCGACAGGAAGCGGAAGAGATTGAAAGTAGTTCCAAATATTTTGAAAGCGATGAAGAAGTAAATGCTAATTTAAATTACATTTTTCGGCGGGAAGATGATACGTATGAAGTAGATCCCGTGTCTTTTATTTTAAAATCCAATAAACTTATTACACAACGTAATATTCCGCTTCGCTCTTTTGATGATGTAAAACGCTTGCTGCGCATCAGCCGTCGCGCCTCTTTTCAAGGTCATAATATTTTCCTGTTGATGTTTGAAACCCGCATTGACATTGAAGCAGATGTGCTGGAAAACTTATCAAAAAAAATATACGCCACGGGTCGTAAACTCGCCCTCGACCAACGCATGGATGAGGATATTTTAATTGAAATTTATAATTTACAAGAAACTACGATTCTCTTCCGCGAAAGTACCAGTGAATTAAAACGCCTATTTTCCTCCATTCTGCGCAGCGATTATTTTCCAAAAGACGAATACGAAAAAATACGCGTGCTCATCAAAGACGCCGATTCCTTGTTGGGACACACTTCTTTTAACTTCGAACGGTTAGAATATTTACAAAATACTTTTCTGGGTTTAATTGATATTCAACAAAATAAAATTATTAAAATTTTTACAATCGTGACGGTCGTGTTCATGCCGCCTACGCTCATCGCCAGTTTATACGGTATGAATTTTCGCTTTATGCCCGAACTCGACTGGCGATTGGGGTATCCATTCGCTATTTTATTAATGATTATGTCGTCTTTATTTACCTTGTATTATTTTCGGCGTAATAATTGGCTGTAATAACGAAACTTGTTTCGTTCGGCTATACTGTAATAACGAAACTTGTTTCGTTCCTTTATCATAAAATAATTTACAAACAAGAAGAAAAATAACTTCTCAAACAAAACGTTTTTGCACATAGTGTCCGTGCGGTTTGATGAACACTTGAACACGCGAACACAGGAACACAAAAAATAACGATGAAAAAAATACTCCTTTGTTTATTCTTATTCGCTGCTACCCAATCCTTTGCACAACGCACCGTGAAACTTGCCCTCGTCAAATACAACGGCGGCGGCGACTGGTACGCCGTGGTAGATGCCATGCAAAACCTCGCCAACTACTGCAATGAGCAGTTGAATATGAATATTGATAAAAACTATTCGACTGTAGAAGTGGGCAGCGCGGAGCTTTTTAATTATCCCTTTCTGTTTATGACTGGGCATGGCAATATCGTTTTTTCGGATGCAGAAGCTGCGAACTTGCGCAATTACCTGCTCGGCGGTGGCTTCCTCTTTGCGGATGATGATTATGGCATGGGACCGTATTTCAAAGTCGCTATTAAAAAAGTTTTTCCAGATAAAGAATTAGTCGAATTGCCCTACCAACACCCCGTTTACCACCAAAAATATGACTTCAAAAACGGCATTCCCAAAGTACATGAACACGATAAAAAACCGCCAGTGACGTACGCCATCCTCCACGAAGGCAGAGTCGTGTGCATCTATGCAGAAGAAAGCAACATTAGTGACGGTTGGGAATCAACAGAAGTCCACAATGACACGGAAGCCATGCGCCGCCTGTCGTTACAAATGGGCGCGAATATTGTGCAGTTTGCGTTCACGCAGTGATTTTGTTAAGAATTGTTTAAAATAAAGGAAGAAGATTAAACTTTTGAATGAAGCCTTCGTCAAAACAGCAAATTTCAAAACAAAAAATTCTATCATTATGAAAATCAATTCGTTTGCAATTCGTTTTTTTACCGTAAGCACATTTGTAATGATGCTTTTCGTACTTACCCCGTCGGCTGCACAGGCTCAAACTGCCGACCAAATAGAAAACAAAGTAGACCGTGCGGAAAACCGCGTTGATCGCCGCGAAAACAAGCGCGACCGCAAAGAAAACAAAGTAGACCGCAAAGAAGATCGTAAAGACGCTCGGGAAGATGTGCGCGATGCAGCAAAAGACGGCGGCATCAGAGACCAAAAAGAAGACGTGCGCGATGCTCGCGAAGATGTGCGTGACAACCGTGAAGATGTACGTGACCGTAAAGAAAACGTGAAAGACCGCGCTGAAAACAAGCGCGACCGAAAGGAAAATCGCCGAGATAGAAAGAATTAACGTATGTACAAGGGCTTAGGAAACTTCAAAAGTTTCCTAAGCCCTTCCCTTTAAATCAAATTCGCCTCCGAAGTAATGGGTACTTTCAGTGCTTTGGAAATGATACAATTCTGCTCCGCACCTTTCACAATCTCCTCAAATTCAGCCGCATCCAAGCCCGGTACACTCCCCTGAATGCTCAAGTGAATGCCCGTAATATCCAATCCTTGCATCGTCAAAGTCGCTTGCGTATCCAGCGAAGTAGGGTTGAAACTGCGTTGCGTCAACTGCGCGCCTACTGCCATCGTGAAGCAACCAGCGTGTGCCGCAGCAAGTAATTCTTCAGGGTTGGTGCCTTGTACGCCTTCCTCAAAACGCGTTTTGTACGAATAATTTTGTTGGTTCAACACACCGCTTTGTGTGCTTACATTGCCTTTGCCTTCTTTCAAAGTGCCCTCCCAGTGGGCGTTTGCAGTACGTTTCATGTCGTTGATTTTGAGTGGTTTTAAAATGAAATATAATCTCAAACAAGTGTCCAACTGTATAGTTCTCTATTTGGATATTTTGGGTAGTTGTAATATCTCCTCCATTTCTAATTATTTAGATACGAAGTAAAGCCATAGGCAAGTACGGTTAAAAATAAAAGTACTTCCGCACTTATTTACTTTAACTCATAAGCTACCACGCTGTTTTTAAAAAAAGTTGGAATGTACACGATCCGGTTTTTCGCATCATAACCGATGTCGGCGGTATTTTTTTTGTCGGCGCGGGTGTCCAGCAATTGTTGGGTAGTACCATCGCTTTTGACGTAATAAACCACGCCACTCCAGCAGGAAACGATAAATTCATTGGGCTTTACCTTTTCAATGCCGTCCGTGCCGCCTTCCATACCTTTAGCGAGTTCGACGGGTTTTTTATCTTTACCAACTTGTAGCAGCCGTCCGTTGTCCAGCACATAAAGTGATTTTCCCAATATCAGCAAACCATTCGGACCTTGCAAACTATCGAGGTACGTCGTGACTTGACCTTTTTTCAGTTGATGCACTTTTTTGGTGCGGGAATCAGAGGCATACACGACCCCCTTTTTGTCAATCGTGAGGTCATTGAGAAATTGAGCACCTTCGACTTTGATTTTTTGCATCACTTTGCCGGTCGCGATGTCTATCGCAACTAACTCATCTAAATCTGTCACCCAGAGCGTATTTTTATACAACCCCATTCCTTTCGGTGCATTCAAACCGCTCACCCAATTCGCTGCCATAATTTTCCCATCCAGCCCCACTTTGCCGATAGAACCTTTGCCATCTTTACCAGCAGGTTCACCTTGAATATTGGAGACGTAGAGTAAGTTTTGTTTTGCACTGTATAAGACGCTTTCGCAAGTGGTGAGCAGCGTGTCGGTTTCCCACATTTTTGTCAATTGAGGCTGCTGTGCTATTATATTTGTATAAAATAAAGGAAAAAGAATAATAGTGTAAAGAATTTCTTTAATTTGCATCGGTTTTTATTTAGTGTTTATAAAATATTTTTTGAATATAATTCAGGTAGCATTTTTACTTTGCAAATTTACCATTTTTGTTTTTATAACGCTAGTTTGTCTGTTTTTATAAAAAATCTTCTACTTTAGAATTTTATTTGAATCCGTCGTACTATGTTTGAACACCGCTCTTCGCCGCTGGTTCCATTTCGAGTTTTTTTGCAGCGTTCATTTCGCTTTTTTGGTTACGCCTTAGTGTTGCTGAGTATATCGTTGGGCATTGGTATGGCTGGCTATTCCTATTTTGCCGATTTGCCGATGGTGGATGCGTTCCTAAATGCTGCCATGATTCTCACTGGTATGGGACCCATCAATCCTATGAAAACGAATGCTGCCAAAATATTTGCTGGTTTTTACGCCTTATTTAGTGGCATTGCTTTTTTATCCACCGTAGCAGTCATGATTGCGCCGATAGCGCATCGTTTTTTACATTGGATTCATTTGGACGATGAAGAAGAAAAAGGTGGAGGTCAAGATTGAGATTGAGTAATTTATGGTACGCTGATTCGACTGATTTTTGGGATTGGTTATGATGATAGAGAAATTTTAAAATATCATAAGTCATCTTAAAAAACCAGTGTACTTTGCGTCCGTTTTTAAAGCAATAACCATGAGATTAAATATAAATCACACGGTCCTTGACCGTTTCTTGCGCTATGTACAAATAGATACCCAATCCGACCCGGAATCAAAAACTATTCCTTCCACTGAAAAACAGAAAAATCTTGGAAAAGTGCTCGTAGCGGAATTGTTAGAAATGGGTATCAGTGATGCGCACCTCGACGAATTCGGCTACGTCTATGCGACCATTCCAGCCAATACCGATAAAAATATTCCGGTCATTTGCTTTTGTTCTCACATGGATACCTCGCCCGACAGCAGTGGGAAAGATGTAAAGCCATTATTACATAAAAATTATAACGGCTCGGATATTATATTACCAGATGATTCAAATATTATAATAAGACGTTCGGAACATCCTGATTTGGAGGAACTTATAGGACATGATATTGTAACAGCAAGTGGTACTACTTTGCTTGGCGCAGATAATAAAGCCGGTCTCGTCGAAATTATGGACGCTGCCAATTATTTAATAACGCACCCTGAAATAAAACACGGCACGATAAAAATCCTCTTCACGCCAGATGAAGAAATCGGCAGAGGCGTGGATAAAGTGGATTTGCAAAAGCTCGGCGCAGACTTTTGTTACACCGTAGATGGCGAAAAACGGGGTTCTTTGGAAGATGAAACCTTCTCGGCAGATGCGGTTATCGTCACGATTCACGGCGTGAGCGCACATCCCGGCTTTGCAAAAGGGAAGTTGGAAAACGCACTCAAAATTGCCGGGGAGATAATTGCCCAATTACCGAAAGACCGCCTCTCGCCAGAGACGACTGAGCAGCGGGAAGGGTTTGTGCATCCGGTAGTTATGAATGGCATGGCAGAAAAAGCGATGCTCCGATTTATCGTCCGTGATTTTGAAGAAGAAGGACTGAAACGACACGAAGCCGAGTTGAAAACGATGGTAGAAAAAGTCATACAGCAGTACCCGCGCTCCCGCTACGAATGGGAAGTAATAGAACAATATCGAAATATGAAAAAGGTGGTAGACCAACACCCGCAAGTGATGGCGTACGCGATGGAAGCCATACGCCGCGCGGGTTTGGAGCCGATACGTGGCAGCATTCGGGGTGGTACAGATGGGTCGCGGCTGTCGTTTATAGGTTTGCCCGCACCTAATATTTTCGCTGGCGAACACGCGTTTCATTCTAAACAGGAATGGGTTTCGGTGCAGGATATGGAGAAGGCGGTGGAGACAATTGTATATTTGAGTATGATTTGGGAAGAGAAGAGTTGATGAAATGCTTTACTTGATCTGACAATTAAGGATTCAATTTTAAAACAAATTTTCTCCTACGAGTTTATTACGCTTCTCATTCCGCTCAACGTTTTGTGTATGCGGCGTGGCGGCGTTTAGCCGACATGAACGACACACACATTGTTATGGGCAGTTTTTATTCTAATTCTTCAACAATTGTTACTGTTCGGATTAGGTAATTGAGGCTAAAAATTGCTGATTTTGTTAGTCTCATTAATTCCAATACAAATGCTCTGAATTCAGAAATATTTATTTCCTTTATTCCTATATCTGTTTCATTGTCACTTAATATCAAAAGTCCATGTTCCAATTTATTTCTAATCTTCTTATAGAATCCTAAGCTCCCAACTTTAATTCCGTCTAAAGATTGACTTAAATCTAAGGACATGCTTTGCAATGCATGAAGATGAATGTTTTCTTTATCAGACAAATCGTCTTTGAATTGATGAAACACATCTTCAAAGTAAACAGATTTACCGTCTTCAGGAATATTGTAATTGACTAAAATTGCAGAAGCTATTTTGTCTAACAATCCATAAAGTATTCTGTAACTCGTTCTAAGGTGTTCAACTTTATAACCCAATATTTCATCGTCGTTTTGTACTGCTGTATTTTTATAGTCATCTTCTGAATAAAATTGATTTCCAGAATTGTCGAATGTTTCATATTTATAAAAGAGTATCCTTGCAAAGACAAATTCGGATTTTATCCTGTTTAAGTATCTCTCAAGCTCTTTTAACTTTTCGGGATTATTCAGGTGAATACTTCCACTATAAAGTCCAATACTCAAATTGTCATGTTCAGAATTGCCACAATGACAATGCAAAGCATGCTCATTTAGTGAAAGTTCATTAGTTAAAACATACTTTCTATAATTAGAAAATTTCTCAAACTCAATTCGTTCGTCATTTCTATTTTGCGTTAGATTCGTTTCATTCAATTCTAGATCCATTGCTTTAAGTCTGAATCTACAACCTTCTAAATTTCGTTCTATACTTCCCTTTGTATGACTATTCGGTGCAATCTCTTTAGCCTTAAAATACCTTTCAGCAAACTACAAAGTAAAATGAAGGAATGTCTGGTAAAATAGATGCGTCTTTTAGGTTTTCCATAGCATGACCCCATGATGCCAATGATTGAAACCTATCTGGGTTTTCCTTGATATTCTGATTAAACAAAGAAATAGCTTCAATAAATCTTCCTGCTGATACAAGGCAATTTGCCAAATTATTTCGTATGTTATATTTCTCATCTTCTATTTCGCAAATCTTCAAACTTCTCCAATAATTTGAAATTGCAAGCTGCAGATGATTTTCCAATATTTCTGAGAATTTTTCACGCTTAAAAAGTTTAAATTCGAACTTCGACTGATTCAAAGAAGCTTCAAAATTTAAGAGCATTTCTTTTAACTCGTCTGCCTTATATGTTTTTAGTTCTTTTATTAATTTCTCCGATTTTCCTATTGACTTTATAAAATCCATTTCTTCTCTTCTTGGAAGAAAATATTCACTTGCTATGAAATCCATGTAGCTAATTGAGAGTAGTTTTAAATTTATATCATCTTTTTTTTCTCCTTTTAAAAGTCCAATGATATACTCAAACACCTCTACTGGCTTATTCTTTTCCAATAAGTTTTCTATATGTTCTTGCTCTATTTTGTAAGGATTTTCCATTTTTTCTTAATTGCTCATAACTCTTACACTAACGCAATAGCGACTAACTACAACACGCAATGCACATTTTAGTTAGTCGCTATTGTGTTTATATCTGCATAAGTATTGCTAAGTTTAGGAATGAATGATAGTGTTGATGTTATTTCAATCCCCTCAAATACGCAATACTCTTGGGCACATTTACCATTTCCTGATCACTTTCATCTTCTATGAAATAATGTTGAATCCCAATCTTTTTGGCAATTTTTAAAATTTTGGGGAAATCCGCTTGTCCAGTGCCTAAAACCACGTCATTTTCAGCGGGGGTGCCGCCGGTCAGGTCGCCTTTTACGCCTTTTTTCAGGTCTTTGAGGTGCATGAGTTTCCAGCGACTTTTATATTTTTTGAGCAGTTTCACTGGGTCGCCGCCGCCGTGGATAGTCCACAGCACGTCCATTTCAAAAGACACATAATCAGGATTCGTATTTTGTATAATATAATCCATTAATGTTCCTTTTCCATAAGGCTGGAATTCATAACCATGATCGTGGTAGCAAAATGTCAGCCCGTTGTCTTTCATCACTTTGCCAATTTTGTTGAAATCTTCCACGGCTTTTTTAGCATTGTCAAGTGTGAAAACATGGTCTTTGTGAGGAATCCACGCACACATGACGTAGGAAGCACCCAGCGTTTTGGCGCGATCTGCTATTTCCTGTGGATTTTTGACTAATTGTTCGTAGCCTGCACCGGTGGAAGGAATTTTGATACCTCTTTCATCGCACATTTTTTTGTATGCTTCGGGTGTCACATCTTTGGGTGCGCCGCCTTCGATTTCTGTAAAACCCATCGCTTTTATTTTATCCAAGGTACCCGGTACATCTTTGGGTAAGTGATTGCGAAAGGTGTAGGTCTGTACGCCTAATGGGAAGGTGTAGAGCGGCTTTTGTGCTTGTGCTGCTTGTAAAAATAAGAAGATAGAGAGTGTAAAGATTGAATTTTTCATGATAATTTATAATTTTTTTAATAGGATTAGGGAATTGGGACACTGATTATTATGATTTTTTAAAATTATTTCAACTAAATGATAGTATAAAAGAAATTACTTGGTAATATATATCTTTGCTATCCTTTGATATCAAAGATGAAAACCTGATGGCAATTCCAGCCGCGCGATCTGCGAAATCTGCCAGAGAATTTACGTCCTGCGGGTGTTATACAAAATCCTTAAGAAACTTAATTCACAGGGTATTGAATACTCTGGTACTCCAAATATTCCCATTGCATCATTTCCATCATTCCAACATAAATTGTATCTTTGAGCATTAAATTTTAAACGTCAAACATTGAACAACAACCAAATTGTGCGCCTGCAAGATGCCAACATTTATCAACAAGGTGTGCTGATATTACAAAATGTAAATCTGAAAATTGCGAAAGGCGAATTTACTTATCTTATTGGAAAAACGGGTAGCGGCAAGTCCAGTTTGTTGAAGACGATTTATGCGGCACTTCCACTCACCGAAGGCAAAGGGGAAGTCGTCGGTTATGATTTGGCAAAAGTCAATCGGCATACCATTCCACAATTGCGCCGTAAGTTGGGGATTGTGTTTCAAGATTTTAACTTGTTGAATGACCGTTCGATAGAGGAAAATTTGCGATTTGTGCTAAAAGCTACGGGTTGGGAAGACGAAGGCAGCACCCAAAAACGGATTCTGGAAGTGTTGGACCAAGTCGGTTTATCCAATAAATTGTACAAGATGCCGCACGAGCTTTCGGGTGGAGAGCAACAGCGCGTCGTCATTGCCCGCGCTTTACTCAACAAACCTGCCCTCATCATCGCCGACGAACCTACCGGAAATCTTGACCCTGAAACAAGTGATGATATTTTACTGTTAATGAGGCAATTAGCTTCCAAAAATGATTCGGCTGTACTTTTTGCTACGCATGATTACCGGATTTTAGAAAACTTTCCGGCGCGAATTATTCGTTGTTTGAATGGCAAGATTTTGGAAGAGGAGGATTTTGAGGTAAGGTGAAGAGGAGGATAAGAAGATAGGAGGAAACGGACTAAATGACAAAGCGACTTAGAGAAATAAAAGAATGAAAAATGAACGAATGAAAAACGCTCTGCGGTTTAAAAAGTAGTATAAAAACTGTAGAAAGTGACCAGGTAAAAAGTGTAAAAAGAATCAAGTAACGTAGGAAAACTTTGCGCCTTTGCGTGAGATAATCTAAAAAAATAACAGCAACAATATACCGCCCAGCATAATAATTTTAGAAAACTGGCTCAATTGATAATAATGTAACTTCCTGGTTGCTTTAAATAACTGCCATTCACCAATTATAATCAAACTGGCAAGTATTGCAATAAAAATATAAGCCCATACGGTCAAGATTTCCTGTAAGGCATAACCCATATAAGCTAAAAAAAGCAGTAGTAATATTCCTGTTCCCATTGCGATTTGCTTTACAAAACGTTCTCCCCACACCACCGGTGCAGTTCTTGCGCCTCCCGCAGCATCGCCTTGCGCATCTTCCAGGTCTTTTACGATTTCCCGAAAAAGCGTGGATAAAAACGCAA
The DNA here is from genome assembly GCA_964549655.1 of uncultured Saprospiraceae bacterium. Lineage (GTDB taxonomy): Bacteria > Bacteroidota > Bacteroidia > Chitinophagales > Saprospiraceae > JADJNW01. Next base: position 6,092 of record CAZJXN010000057.1, on the reverse strand, counting down.
ACACTGCATAATAAAGGAGTAAATGAATCACTTTTTGATAATCAATAATTGGTAATTGAGTTAACGCTTTTGCTTCTGCCACCCACACAATGGCTGCCACGCCTGCACAATAAAACGACACCAACAAATTACCCCACAGCGGTCGCCTTTTCAAAACGATTGAATATAATAATAATCCAGTCACAGCAGTCGGAAATAGAAACAATAAAGGTATTCGCTGTGCTTCGTAAGCTAAATATAAGGACAAAACAAATCCTGCAAGATTCACACAGAAGTAAAGCCAGTGCGCGGTTTGACGAGCAATGCGCCTACCGATTATTATTTTATCAGGTTTATTGATGATATCTATTTTTAAATCTATGATATCGTTAATGATATAACCTCCAGCAGTGATGAACGCAGTAATGAGGGTCAATAAAAAGAATTGTACTTGCGTAAGAGCAGGCATGATTTTTTGCGCTTGTAACGCGGGTAGAATAACTTGATAATATAATAAAAACTGTGTCAGGACGACAATCAATAAATTAGGAAAACGAATGAGTTTTAGTAGAGACATTTACATGGTATAAGATGCCAGATGCCAGATTATAAGATGCCAGACCGCTCAAAACTTATAGATGCTGGATAAAGAGATGCCAGACTAAACATAAACCTATCTCAATCTTAGCCTTAACCTCAATTTCAAACCTCAAACATTAGACCACTTCCCTTGAAGCCGCATTACCTTTTCTATCACATCCCGCACACATCCCGCACCGCCTTTGTACGGCGAAATATAGGCAGAAAACTCCAAAATCTCTGGTATTGCATCACTCGGACAAGTCGGCAAGCCCACGCGGCGCATCACCGGATAATCCGGCACATCATCACCCATGTACAAAATGCCATCCGGATCAAGGTCGTGTTTTGACACAAATTCCTCAAACGCTTCCATTTTTTCAAACCTACCCACATAGATGTCCGTAATGCCCAGTGCTTCCAGCCGTTTGCGCACACCCTCCGAACTCCCACCAGTAATAATGCCAATTCTATATCCGTCTCGAATCGCGCGTTTCATCGCATATCCATCCCGAATATTCATCTTGCGCAGTAGTTCGCCGCTTTCCGTTATCAGCACATCACTATCCGTCATCACTCCATCCACATCAAAAATGAACGTATGAATATCTTTAAATTTTTCCAATTGATTCATTTTTATAAAGTTGGCAGTAAGCAGTTGGCAGTAAGCAGTCAACGTCTAAATGGTCTGCATACTGCCAACTGCCTACTTATTTACTGATTATCCCGCCACTCATACACCCATTTCGCCTGTATTTGTTCCAAATGTCCCTCGGTACTTTCTTCGCGCTTGCCTTCAAAATTAGGAATTGCCAAAATCCATTCTATCAACTCCGTAAACCGAATCCGATAAATCTTTCCTTCATCAAAATCATCGCCGAACCGCTCGTACAGTTTCATTGCAATATCCTCATGGTCAGCCCATTGTATCGGTAAATTATCAATTTCTTCAAAAGCCATTTTTTATTTTTTATTGTTTCTCGTTTGAAATCAAGGTTAAAGTTGAGGTTGAGAAGGGTTCACGTCAGTCTGGCATCTCAAAATCTGGCATCTGGCATCTCCTTTAATGCTCATGTCCAATAATCCTCGACTGGTCTGGAATCTGTATTTCAATCACCGCATCGGCTTCCAAAATCACACATTGGCAAGCCAAGCGAGACTCCAAGCGTGGATTAATCGCCCGGTCAATAAAATCCTCTTCTTTATCCGAAATTTCTTCTATCAAATCCTCGCCAGCTTCCACGTACACATGGCACGTACTACATGCGCACACGCCGCCGCAGTTGTGATTCAAGTGAACGTCATTATCCTCCGTCACTTCCAGAATGGAGTAGCCCACTTCCACATTCTCAACGGTTTTGGGTGGAATGGATTTATTTTCAAAGGTAAATTTCACAGTAGCCATAAAATATTGTTATTGGTGATTTGTTATTGGTTGTTAGGCACTCCAGATGCTTCCCAAATAACAATTAACGAATAACAAATCACTAAAAATGTTCGCAAATGTAGTGCTTGTCGCACATACAACCAACTTCGCAGTCCTTTAGTTTGGAATTATACCAAACATACTATAGCTATAAGGTTTAAAATAGATATAAAAATAGCTGTACCACGCTGGGTGTAAGAAGTGGTGCAGCTTAAATGTAATTACTATCTCAAATTCTTATTATGCCAATTCCATTTAACTAATCATTTACTACAATAATTTTTTCTGTTTTAAAGGCGAAATAAATACCTTTTTCTTCCATATAGAAGATCAAAAAATAGCTGCCTTTAGGTACATTGCTTACAGAAAAAGTTGTATTAAAGTCATTAATTAAATGTGTGGTTATCACTTTACCTGTTGCAGCATAGAGAACCGCTTTTACTTTTCGGTTGAATAAATTATTCTCATGGGTAGGAAATATTTTTACATTAATGGCTCCATTTTGAGTAGGATTAGGATAAATTATACTATTAAAATTTTCTATATTTACAATTTCCTCAGAAGAAGTAATAATAGGGCAATTTCCCAGAGGTGCTAAGCGTGAATCCAAATACAGCACTTTTCCATTTACGGAGTGGCAAATCAAGCCAGCCATATATTCGGCACAACCGTATAGTTGAGGTATAAATTCTTTTGTACTACCTATTCCTTCAATTAAATAGGAATTACATCCGATAGAAGACACCTCATATCGTTTCCTTTTGGATCCATCAGCAAGCTGAATAGAGTCAATATTGCTTATCGTATCTTGTGGAAATGCACCTGTAAAACCTTTTGCTGAAATGCTATCTCCAATACTCAAATTAGAGAAATCATATACTAATATCTCGCCATCTTGTTTATAAGCATAAATTTTTTTATTTACTTCTCTAAAAAAAGATAACTCATTTCCTTCAGAAATTCCTTGAAAGTCTTTCCTGTAAACCTCAACGATGGCATAAGTATTTCCATTGATGATAGTATCTTGAGCATTGAAAATAAGAGAATAAGTTGAAGCGTCATCTGGTGCGCCAAAACCTCTGTCTACGTAGAATGTCCATGTTGCTTGCTCTTCGTCAAAAGGGAATAGCTTTTGCGAGAGTAAGTCCTTGCTGCAACATATAATTGTAGCAAAAATCAATATACTTCTAATCATAAAAAATATATTTAATTCACAGCTTTAAAGACAAAAAGATACCCAGTTTAGCCAGAAGTGGCTAAATCACTACAATTGTTTAATAATTAGTGAAAATTGATGTGTGTGAGATAGTAATCAGAGGTAGTGCAAATATTGTTATTGCAAATATAGAGTCAAAAAAAGAAAAGTGCAAGCGAAAAATAAAAAGTAATATACAGTTAACGAGATTTGCTAATATCCGACAATTGCAATATTAACAACTGTTAAAATTATATAGCGAACTTGTTTAAAATTGATAAAAATATAGAATATGTTTCCGACTGGGTACTAACAAAGTCGTAAGTATTAAGCCAACCATACCTTTAACCACAAAGGGCACAAGGATTTTCACCATGTTCACAAGGAACACTTTGTGCGCCTTGTGTAGCACTTTGTGCGCCTTGTGGTTAAATGAGGGAACGCCGAGCCGAGCTATTCCATTCATGTTAGATAAGATCTTCAATTTTAAACAAGTTCAGCATTAGTATAATTCGCACCGCAATTACTTATACATTAATCAAAATTCTGTCGTTACCAATTTTTATTTTTTTTAGAATAACGCTAACCCAAACATTTTTTCTACATGATTTTTTCCTACTTTGCCGTAAAATTTCCAGTTGTATGAGATTGTATAAAACCGCTGGCGGTATAATAATTGAAGTCGAACAGCATTGTTTTCAATTGCCTGACCAAGATTGGGATACATATATCAATCAGGATAATTTGTACGAGGCGATGCAGCGGGACATGCAAACGCTTACGCCCGTAGGAGTAGAATGGCTGCAAACGCAAAATATTTTAGCACCGATTCAAAACCAAGAAATTTGGGCGGCAGGCGTGACGTACCTGCGCAGTAAAGTGGCGCGCATGGAAGAGTCGAAAGAATCGGGCGGCGATACGTTTTATGATAAAGTGTATGCTGCCGAGCGACCGGAGCTTTTTTTTAAAGGAACCGCGCTGCGAGCCGTGGGTACCAATGGTTATGTAAATATTCGAAAAGATTCTACTTGGGATGTGCCGGAACCCGAGTTGACTTTGTTTATCACTACGTCGGGTAAAATCGTGGCGTACACCATCGGCAATGATATGAGTTCGCGCAGCATTGAGGGTGAAAATCCACTTTATTTACCGCAAGCGAAAGTATATAATAATTGTGCTGGTCTGGGTCCGTGTCTTTACATTCCAGCAAATCCGATTCCACTCGATACTCAAATTAGCCTGCGCATTCACCGACAGGAATCATTGATTTTTTCTGGGGAAACATTATTATCGCAGATGAAACGCTCGCCCGAAGAACTGGTTGATTATCTGACGCGAGAAATGACTTTTCCGCATGGCGTATTCTTGATGACAGGTACTTGCATCGTGCCGGATTTTCCATTTACTTTACAAAGTGGGGATGAAATTTTCATCACAATTCCTCCAATTGGAACCCTCAAAAACACAGTAGCCTAATGAATCTCACAGGTAAACAATTGATTGGCAATACGTTGTCACAAATAGGCAGTCATTCTTTTACTGGATTTAATCCTGCGACCGGCGAGCCACTT
>CAZJXN010000057.1:0-1242 GCA_964549655.1 uncultured Saprospiraceae bacterium | reverse complement strand
CTTTTTGCAACGATGCTCCGCGAAGGAAAATGGAATAACGAAATCATAGACCCAGCGCAGCCCGACCGCCAGCCAATTCCAAAACCGGAACTTCGACAATTACAAATTCCCATTGGACCGGTCGCCGTTTTTGGTGCGAGTAACTTTCCACTGGCATTTTCTGTAGCGGGTGGCGATACGGTTTCAGCACTTGCTGCGGGCTGTCCGGTTATTTTCAAAGCGCATCCGGCGCATCCCGGCACGTGTGAGTTGGTTGGAAATGCCATCCTAAAAGCTGCCGAAAAAACGAGTATGCCCAATGGTGTTTTTTCAATGGTGCAAGGCGTTTCGCATGAAGTGGGAATGCAGTTGGTGCAGCACCCACTAATTCGGGCAGTCGGTTTTACGGGTTCGTATCGCGGCGGAAAAGCCTTGTTTGATTTGGCGGTGCGCCGACTGGAGCCGATTCCAGTGTATGCGGAAATGGGCAGTACAAATCCAGTTTTCTTTTTACCTCGCGCTTTGAAGGCGAACGCTGCTGCTTTGGCGCAAGCCTTTGCTAATTCGGTGACGTTGGGAAGTGGGCAGTTTTGTACGAATCCGGGCTTGTTTGTGGTATTGAAATCTGAGGAATCTTTTGTAAATCAAGTAGCAGAAAATTTAAATAAAATCTCGGTAGGAGCGATGTTGACTTCGGGTATTCAAAAAGCATTTTCGGACGGAATTACGCGTTTGAAAACCCAATCGGAAATAACTTGTCGAACGCATTCATCTGATAATTTGACTCCTGTTTTACTAACCATGACTGCTGTACATGCAATATCCGACCCGACGGTGACGGAAGAAGTTTTTGGTCCTTCTACGGTGGGGATTTTGGCAAATGATAAAACGGAGGTATTAGATTTTGCGCAAAGTTTGAAAGGACATCTGACCGCAACGATTCACGGAACTGCCGAAGACATCGAAGCATATAAAGATTTGATAGACATCCTGACGCTGAAAGTGGGGCGATTGGTGTTCAATAGTTTTCCAACTGGCGTAGAAGTAAGTCCAGCAATGATGCACGGCGGACCGTTTCCCGCCACTACGGATGCGCGTAGCACTTCGGTGGGAACGACGGCTATTTACAGGTTCACGCGACCTATTTGTTTTCAGGATTTACCGGTTAGCTTGCAAGATGAAAAGTGGTGATAAATATTATAAGCTAAATATAAAAAACAGCTGTACCACGCTGGGTGTAAGAAGTGGTACAGCTTGAAAATG
>CAZJXN010000056.1:11946-28963 GCA_964549655.1 uncultured Saprospiraceae bacterium | reverse complement strand
TTTGATGGGATCGAAAAATCCAGAAGCTAGAGCTAATGGGCATTTCAAAGATTACTCAAATAGTTCTAATGGCTGGGATGGTATAGATTTACTTTATTCAAAAACTTCCAATGCACATAGGAAATATACTTGGAGTGAGGGATCTCAATCAGTGTTACAAGGCTACAAAAAGCAAGTTAATGGAGGAGTTGATGTAGATAAATGGAGTTATGGAAGTAATGCAGAAATTACCGCCAATATGTATATAGGGAAATCTCTCTTCTACACCGTACATACAGGTAGAGGAGAAGGAAAATTATCTAAAAAAAGAATAAAAACCGATTAATACTAATTTCATGAGATACCTAGCTTTAACTACATTAAAATTATTTTTGCTATGTAGCTGTACTTCTCAACAAAGTGAAGTGCATGACTTTAAATATAAAGAGAAGGATACATATCAGGAATTTTGGCTTTGGGTAAACAACAAATTTAGCGAAGACCTCTCTTCTAAGGAAGTATGGCATAAACTTTTTTGGGAAGATGATTCAAAAAATAAGAATACAGAGTTAACTATTCCAGCAGATAGTAGTGAGCTAATTGTAACTACGGAATATAATCTTTCTCTTCCTTTAGAGAAAGAAAAAGACACAATTGCATTTCGTCTATTAGAAATAATAGCCGATTACAATGAACCTATCCTTAGTTATACAAATATTAGCTTTAAACATGAGCAAGATTTCAGTCCCATTAAAATTGGTGAAACTTACGCCGCAGAGGAAGACTTTTCAGATATTAAAGTAAAAGACCATAATGGATCGATAGTAGAATATGGTTATATAAGAGGCAGGATCAGTCAAAAAAAAATACTCTATTTTGATAAAAAAATGCTAAAACGAGAAGAATTATATTTATTTGAAGAGGAAAAATTTAAATTATTTTTTGTTAGCGAAATAACTTATGTAAAATAATAACTATTGCTGGCACTGGTCTGTCGTGCGTGGCTCCCACCTGGGCAATGGACGGGTGTACTTCTCGGATACGAATAGCGATGGCGTAGCCGACATCTTGCAAGAAAGCCATTATCATCCTTTTGGAATGGAGATGGAGGCAAGCTATTTTGCAGCGCAAGTAGGCGTTGAGGGCGGATATAAGTACAATGGCAAAGAGCTAAATGAAGACTTTGGGTTGAACTGGTATGATTATGGAGCGAGGTGGTATATGCCGGATATTGGAAGGTGGGGGCAGGTGGATCCATTGGCGGAAAGGTATAGTATTATGACTCCATACTGTTATGTTGGCAATATGCCTCTTACAGCAGTAGATCCGGAAGGAAAGAGGATAATATTTGTTAACGGTTATTTAGGTTTTGGGTCTCCAGAAGGAGGTTCGGCGTATTTCGGTGGTGAATACAGCGGATTTGTACAAGGGGCAAAGAATTATTTCGGAGATAATGATGCTTACTTTACTAACATTGAATACGGCAAATTGTCGACAGTAAAATCACGTCAAAAAGCTGGTAAGAAGTGGGCAAAAGAAAATTATGACCAATTAGTACAAGGGTTAGATCAAGACAAAGACGATTTCAAATTTGTTACCCACAGTATGGGGGCTGCATTTGGGGAAGGAGTAATAAGATATCTAAAGCAAATGGGATGGAATGTTAGTCAAACTGTACACTTTAATGCTTTTCAAGCGGCTGATATTGAAGCAAGTACAGATCCTCCTTATTATGGCACTGTTTATAATACAACGATTGGAACGTTTGTCGTGGATTACCAAACAAGTAACGATTGGGTTATAAATGAAGTGCCATTTGTGAGAACTCCTGGAGATATAAAAAATGCTACAGTCAAAATACGCGAAGAAAGCGATACAAAATGGGACGCAAGACACAGAACTCCAATTGATAATGATCGCATTTGGAGTGACTTAGCAACTCTGATAGGACAAGCACTGCAAAGGCAAAATAATACTAAAATAATAATTCGCAATTAAAATTATGAAAAAAGAACGAAGTATCTTAAAAAGATTAGTTGCTGGTTTCGGAATACTTTTAACAATTTACTCAATTTGGTTTGTTATTGTCAATTTCATGTTTGATTTCTTGACAAAATCGTCAACAATTCGAGTCTCTACAATGGGAGAAGATATTTTATATATGTTAGGTACAATTTGGATTTTATTTTCTTTAACGTGGACTCTTTTTTTAATTACAAAGAAGTGAGGTGGTTCACATTAGGCGGACATTGAGTTCATAAAGTTATTAAAAATTTATTTTTGCAGATCATAAAATTGCTGTTCAAAATCGTGGGGACTCAAGTATCCTAAAGCCGAATGTCTTCGGATACGATTGTAATACCTTGATGGCGCTGGTCTGCGCGTACGTGACAGTGAGTGGAAGCATTTATGCCAAAGCCCCGCTGGCGCGGGTCTACATCGCGTACGCTTGCGCTGGACTGCGTCCAGTGATTTACTTTGCCCCCGCTGGTGCTGGTCTGTCGTGGTAAGCTAGCCCAAAGCTGGCGCTGGTCTGTCGTGGTAAGCTAGCGACGGATTGCATCCGGTGATTCTATTACACTACTTTTGAACTGAAACCGCAATCACGTTCTTACATTAGCTATTGATAGCGGCTGTGCCTTATTGCAGTGCTGCTACAAGCGGTCACAGACCGGCAAATTCTCAGCACCGGATGCAATCCGGCGCTAGCGTCTTCGTTTTTGGAGTTGGGGTGAAGGAGGACAGTCCGGTGCCAGCGGGTCACACTGAATTTGATGCCAATGGTAATGTCACCATTGTATTTTGGAATCCAGGAGCGAAAAAAAGTGAAACAAGTAATGGTTCTATAAATCTTTTCAGTGGTGTGTCTCGTCCTTCATCCAGTGACCTAGCAGACTATTGGCATGTACATACTTCAAAAACTCAGGAAGTTGAACAATTAGACGGTAATATAAGAACTTATAGAGGCTCAATGACACCTTCAGGAAATGCAACTGATACAGGAGGTGATATAGGTGCAGCGAGATTTTTAGAAAATAAAGGGTATAAGGCAACTGCAATACAAGTAGGGACATCAGCTGGCACAAAAGTTAATTTTTATAACGGTCAAGGTGTCATTACTACTATGAATTTTAGAAACTTCAAAAAGCTAAAAAATGATTAAAATAAGATATGTTCTATTGTTTTTGTTTGTACTTCTCAGTGTATCATTTTCTTTCTCACAGAACAGTAAGGAATTAGAAGCATCATTTGTAAAAGGTGGTAAAAATATTGAAGATGTCGACTATTATTTACCAAGCTGGCGCGGGTCTACGTCACGCGGCTTGCGCTGGACTGTGTCCAGTGATTTACTTTGCTACTGTTGAATTGAAAACGGTAGTAAGTTGACCGCACTCGTTATTTGTAGCGACTGTGTCGCACTATAAGATAAACTGGTGCTGTGCTGCAGCGCGGCATCGGTGTGTTGTTCATATTCTAGAATACATTTCGGCGCGGGCTTTAGCGAGACCCGCGTCTTTTTTTTATGATGACTGCAAATGCCTGTGACGCAACTGCCTCCTGCGCGTCGTAAGTAATAAACGGCGCACATGAGTACCAAATACAAAGTCCAAAATCCAGAAGGCTCTTATTTTCTCACCCTGACCATCGTTGGTTGGATTGATATCTTTTCGCGGCAGGTGTATCGGGATATTCTGTTGGATAGCCTGCGTTATTGTCAGCAGCACAAAGGCTTGTTGTTGTATGCGTATGTGGTGATGACCAACCATGTACATCTGATAGCAGCCGTTGCGGAAGGACATGATTTGGTGGAGACCATCCGCAGCTTGAAAAAGCATACGGCGAAGAAGCTGCTGGAAGCTATCAAAAAAGAGCCGGAAAGCAGGCGGGAATGGTTGTTGTATCTATTTAGCTACTTTGGTAAGCAAGTGAAGCAGGCACATCAAGTGTGGCAGCATGACAATCATCCGATTGAAGTGTGGAGCGAGAAAGTCATTTTGCAGAAAATCAATTACATTCATTTGAATCCGGTACGAGCCAATTTTGTGACCGAGCCGGAGATGTGGATTTACAGCAGTGCAAGCAACTATTTGTATGGTACGGGTATTTTGGAGGTAATAGTACCGGAGTAAAGTGCGGCTATAAGTGGTCGCAGACCAGCCAATTGTAAGCACCGGATACAATCCGGCGCGAGCGTACTTCGTTTTTTAAGTTGGGTGAAAGAGGACAGTCCGGCGCGAGCGGGGAAAGCGCAGCAAAAGTGCTTCAAGAAATCAAGCAGTTTGTAAAACCCCCTTAAAAACAAAAAGCCCTCCCGCGCAAGCGAGAAGGCTTTTATCTATAAGTGACCAAACAAGTTTGGTTATTACGATTTCACTTCTTCGTATTCTACATCCGTCACATCATCTGCTACTTTGTCAGAACCGGATTGACCATTACCATTAGCACCGTTGCCTGGATTGCCGTCGGCGTTTTGCGTCGCTTGGTACATTTCCTGACTGGCGGCTTGCCATGCCGTGTTGAGTGCTTCGGTGGCACGGTCTATCTGATCAAAATCTTGCGACTGGTGCGCCGTTTTCAAATCAGCCAAAGCGGATTCAATCACGCTGCGCTTATCTGCCGGTATTTTATCGCCGTATTCTTTCAACTGCTTTTCCGTCTGGAATACCAGCGTGTCTGCGGTGTTGAGTTTTTCGGCGCGCTCTTTAGCAACGCGGTCGGTATCGGCATTGGCGGCAGCTTCTGCTTTCATTTTTTCAATTTCTTCTTTGGACAAGCCCGTAGAAGCTTCGATGCGAATCTTTTGCTCCTTATTGGTGCCTTTGTCTTTCGCAGAAACATTCAAAATACCGTTGGCGTCCAAGTCAAACACGACTTCCACTTGTGGCAACCCGCGTGGTGCCGGTGGAATACCATCCAAAATAAAGCGACCTACCGAGCGGTTGTCTTTCGCCATCGGACGCTCGCCTTGCAAAACGTGAATTTCCACAGAAGGCTGATTATCAGAGGCAGTAGAATATACTTTCGATTTTTTGGTCGGAATAGTTGTATTGGATTCAATCACCACGTCGTACACACCGCCCATCGTTTCGATACCTAAAGACAACGGTGTCACGTCCAGCAACAACACATCTTGCACATCGCCACTCAATACGCCACCTTGAATCGCAGCACCTATGGCAACTACTTCATCAGGATTCACGCCTTTATTTGGCTTTTTACCAAAGAACTCTTCAACGGCTTGCTGGATTTTTGGAATCCGAGTAGAACCACCGACGAGAATAATCTCATCAATTTTATCTTTATTCAAACCGGCGTCTTTCAATGCCAAGCGGCACGGCTCGAGCGTTCTTGCCACCAATTTGTCAATCAATTGCTCGAATTTAGCGCGAGACAATTTCATCACAACGTGCTTCGGAACACCATCTACTGCGGTGATATACGGCAGGTTGATTTCTGTTTCGCTGGAAGCGGATAATTCAATCTTCGCTTTTTCTGCTGCGTCTTTCAGGCGCTGTAATGCCATCGGGTCTTTCCGAAGGTCAATCCGCTCCTGCTCTTTGAACGAATCTGCCAACCAGTCAATAATCACTTGGTCGAAGTCGTCGCCACCGAGGTGTGTATCGCCATTCGTAGATTTCACTTCAAACACACCCTCACCCAATTCCAAAATAGAAACATCGAATGTACCACCACCTAAGTCATACACAGCGATGGTCATATCTTTGTGCCGCTTGTCCATGCCATAAGCCAGTGCCGCAGCCGTTGGCTCGTTGATGATCCGACGGATATTCAAACCTGCGATTTCACCGGCTTCCTTCGTTGCCTGACGCTGGGAGTCATTGAAATATGCTGGAACGGTCACGACTGCTTCCGTTACTTCTTGACCAAGAAAATCCTCTGCTGTTTTCTTCATTTTTTGAAGAATCATGGCGGAGATCTCTTGCGCCGTGTAGAAACGTCCTTCAATATCTACTCGCACCGTATCGTTATCGCCACGCACCACTTTATACGGTACGCGCGTTGCTTCTTGGGTTACTTCCGCATAGCGATTTCCCATAAAACGTTTGATAGAATAAACCGTCCGCGTCGGATTCGTGATGGATTGGCGTTTAGCGGGGTCGCCTATTTTACGCTCGCCGTTGTCCATAAAACCGACTATAGAAGGTGTAGTGCGTCTACCCTCGTCATTTGCAATTACCACTGGCTCGTTGCCTTCCATCACCGCCACGCAAGAGTTGGTTGTACCCAAGTCTATGCCAATTATTTTGCCCATATTATATCGTTGTTTTGTTGGTCTTGATGATTTTTACTTACATTCTGTATTAGCAACGTTTGTGCCAAGCAGTCGAATGACAGAAAATGGGTAGTCAAACTGTCATTATTTTAATAGAATACGGTCAAAATTTGTGGTAGCTGACAGCAGAAGTGACAAAAAGGCAGAAAAAGATGGAGGATTGGAAGATAGGAGGATTGGAAAGCCTGTTCAACTTTAGAAAGTTGGGATGTTTGGATATTAAGATATTTTTAATATTACAAAATGAGGAAAATCTGGCATCTAAACATACGGCATCTTATTTATTTTGAATGGTTGGGCGTTGAGAAGATAGCACAAAACTAAACCTTCTCAACTCTCTTAATCTTCTAACCACCCTTCTTGAGCGTTGAACTCCAAACTTCCAAACCCCAAACTTCTAAACATTCAATACCTGTAAACAATCGCATTAATATTCATACCGGCACCGACGGAGGCGAAAACGATGAGGTCTCCTGCTTGTAATTCGTGGTCGTTCAATTGCTTTTTGCGAATGAGGTCGAACAGTGTGGGAATCGTGGCGACCGAGCTATTACCGAGCATGTGAATGCTAAGTGGCATCACATCTTCATTGAAATGATTTTCTCCATATAATTTAAACAAACGTTTTACAATGGCGTGGTCCATTTTCTCATTTGCCTGATGAATGAAGATTTTTTTGACATCGTGTAAATGGACGTTCGCTTTTTCTAAGCAGGTTTTAATCGCTTCTGGCACACGAGAGAGCGCAAATTCGTAGATTTTTCGACCGTGCATTTTCATATAGCGCGTGTCTGGGGCTTGTCCATTTTGATGGTTGGATTTTCCGAAAAAAAGATACCCGGCTTCGTCTTTTGTGAAGGATTGACTGGCTACCGATAGTATGCCGCGCTCGCCTTCATTTTCTGCCAATTCTACCACCGCAGCACCCGCGCCATCCGCGTAAATCATGCCATCGCGGTCGTATGGGTCTACCACACGCGAAAGGGTTTCCGCGCCTATAACCAAACATCGTTTTGCCATACCTGCGCGCATATACGCATACGCCTGAATCATGCCCTCTACCCAACCCGGACAGCCAAAAATAATATCATACGCCACACAATTTGGGTTGGAAATACCTAAGGTTTGTTTGATACGAGAAGCCAGACTTGGGAGCAAATCGGTTTGAGTCGTACCAGCTGACACATTGCCAAAATTATTAGCTACAATAATATAATCGAGCGTTTCTGAGTCAATGCCTGCATCTTCGATGGCGCGTTGAGCAGCGATAGCACCAATATCAGACGTAACCAAATTATCTTCTACGTAGCGACGCTCTGCAATACCGGTGATGGATTTGAATTTTTCGATGACTTCTTGCTGCGGGCTTGCGATGGAAGAGCCGTCGGCGTTATAAAAGCTGTGGTGTAGAAAATCTTCGTTTTTGATGATTCGATTGGGCACATAGCTCCCAGTACCGATGATGATAGACGTTGACAGTTGCATGATTAGGACTTAAGTGATTGACCATTTATAATTGACCATTGACCGCAAAGTAAGACACCGATAATCAAATCAATAATGAATTTGGCGATGGCAATTATTTAGCCAAGGTAATTATATTAAAGTGGCAAATAATGGTTAGCGAAATTTCGCTCCCTTTTTTTACAATTGTAAAGATACGAATTCTAATTGCCTATTGGTCATCCAAAATTTTCCGCTATTCCGATTTCAAAAGCAACTCTTTTGTAATTTCTGACACGTTTTTACAACCCGATAAACCCATTGTCAACTCGAATTCTGCTATGAGATGCTGCAATACCGTTCGCACCCCTACTTCACCGCCAATTGCCAGTCCGTAAGCGTACGGGCGACCGATGCACACTGCTTTTGCACCTAATGCAATCGCTTTAAAAACATCTGCGCCGCTGCGAATCCCACTGTCGAACAAAACTGGAATCTGATTTTTTACAACTTCTACAATACTCGGAAGCGCATCCAGCGTACCGATTGCACCGTCCACTTGTCTGCCACCGTGATTAGATACAATGATGCCGTCCATGCCTGTGTCTATTGCTTTTCGGGCATCTTCGGGGCGTAGAATGCCTTTTAATACAATGGGTAATTTAGTGTGCTCGCGCAAAAACGAAAGGTCTTCCCAAGTGAGCGAAGGACGGGAATAAATATTGATGAATTGTCGCACGGCTGCTAAAGGTTTGCCCGAGCGTAACTTGCTAATAAAACTGCCCTTGCCAGGATATTTTTTCACAACCGAACGGATATTTTGAATGGTTTGCCAATTTAAAACGGGTTTTACAGCAGGCGTTATTTCTTCCTGTGGTTCGTCCAATAACCGCATAAACACTGGGTCACTCAAATATTGTGCAATACCCAAACCCCGCAAAAAAGGCAGATACGCATCTTCCAAGTCACGTACCCGCCAGCCGAGCATGGTCGTGTCCAGCGTGAGTACAATGGCACTGCAACCGCACTTTTCGGCTCGTTGCACCAAACTTGCCACTAAATCATTGGACTTGCTCCAATACAATTGAAAAAATCGAGGACTGTCGCCCATCACCGCCGCACAATCTTCCATTGGAACAGAAGCCTGATTGGAAAAAATCATTGGAATACCCAATGCAGCAGTGGCGCGGGCTACAGCGAGGTCAGCATCTTCGTGTGCCATTTCTAAAACGCCAATCGGACACGTGAGAAACGGACTTGGCAAGCGATGCCCAAACAATTCCACGCTCGTGTCACGCACGGACACATCCTGCAACATACGCGGCACGATGTGCCAGCGATCGAAGGCACGGCGGTTAGCATCCATTGTCCACTCCAGCCCCGCGCCTCCGGCGATGTAGGCAAAACCTTCTTTCGATATTTTTTCTCGCGCGGCTTGTTCAAGTCGGAGCGGGTCTAATGGCACGGTTGGCTTTCGACCCATCATACCACCGAGGTAGATATCGCGCTGCAAATCAACTGCAGAGAAGGTTTTTTTCATAATTAATTATCTATATCAGAAGGTAATTCTTGTCCACCATTTCTATCCCAGAATTTGAAAGTTATACCAATTTGTGGAAGCAACAAAGTAGTAGGCGAACTTTTTCTTTCGAAGGCTTCAATCGGGTCGCCACTATTGGTATTGGCATCCGAGCGGCGCACCAGATAAGTAGCACTGCTGCCGGGAAGGTAAGCGCAGCGCAAGTCAATGCTAATAAAATCGGTACGCGACACATTGATTTGTACGCCTGCTGCCGCGCCATAACTGAATGCCCAATCGCTTTCATCGGTATCGCTGTCCACGGATTCGCCGAGGTCTTCATCCGTGAGAGAGGTGCTGGTAAACAGGTTTTTGAATCCAACCGTTCCATCCAAATAAGGATTAATGAGGCGACGACCCGGTGCTTGAATGCGCACAATCGCATGCCCAAGAAAAATGTTGCTCGACGTGGTCAGTTCATAATCTTTATTGAATCCGCCTACATTTACATCGTAATTTACAGTTTCGCGTTCAAAGCCCAAAATGGATGCTTCTAAACCGGCAGAAATTGGGCTTTGCGCGATATTTGCCAAGAACAACGCGCTACCCCCAAAACCCGTTTGGTTCAAATTGTCACGGAATGCTGCAAGTGGAACGCCAACCTGAAAATTGCCATTGAAAGAGAAAACCGGCGTTCGGCGTTCAGTCATTTCGGTCTGCGCCAACAGCAGTGAGGAATTGTAGAAGAGTAGGATTGCAAACACAAGTAAATTTTTCATAATTCGATTGTTTTTAATGGTTTATATAAGTTTCAAAATAGAAAGTCTAATTCAACTAAAACGTTTCAACAATGAGTTAGCTCCTCTCTTCAATTTTTATAAAATCAAGCAATTCTTAAAATTTTTTAGACCAACTTGTCTCTTTTAGCTATTTGCAACTTTTTCTTTTTATAAACAAAACAGCAACCGTTTTTCAATTGTCTAATAAAGGTTATGCCATCTATTTTTACAGACCAACTCCATCGCACTATTACCGTCGCGCAACCACCGCAGCGCATTGTGTCGCTCGTGCCTTCGCAAACCGAACTTTTATATACTTTAGGCTTGCAGGAAGAAGTGGTAGGTATTACAAAATTTTGTATTCATCCAGAAGAATGGTTTCATAGCAAAACGCGCGTAGGCGGCACGAAAAAGTTAAACTTGGAGCGTATTCAATTTTTACATCCTGACTTAATCATTGGTAATCAAGAAGAAAACGAACAGCAGCAAATTGAAGCTTTAGCCGCGCATTTTCCAGTGTGGATGAGTAAAATTGACACCTTGCCGGATGCGATGCAAATGATACAAGCTGTGGGAAATATGGTGAATCGGGAAGAGGAAGCCCAAGTGCTGGTAGAAAGTATTCAATCTGATTTTAAGAAATTGTTGCGTCCAACTCGACTGATTCGGGCGGCTTATTTGATTTGGAAAGAACCTTATATGGTGGCTGCCAAAGACACGTTTATCAATGAAATGCTACAACGCGCCGGTTTTTACAATGTATTTGCAGACCAAAGTCGCTACTCAGAAATCACGCTGGAAGCATTAGCGAAAGCTCAGCCAGAAGTTATTTTACTTTCCTCCGAGCCATATCCATTTGAGGAGCGGCATATTCGCACCTTTCAGCAAGTTTGTCAGCGGGCTGTCGTTCAAGTTGTGGATGGCGAGTTATTTTCGTGGTACGGAAGTCGGTTGTTGCATTCCGCTATGTATTTTCGCACCTTGCACGGTGAGATTTCCGCTCAATTGAAGAAAAAAGTAGGATGATTAGAAGGACTATAACAAAGAATTATTTGCATAAGGCTTTTTGCACTTTTAGAAGCCCTTACTGCATTAATTGGAACGCGGATGACGCGGATATAGCGGATTTTTGCGGATTTTCCCTGTACTCATTCCATTTTTTAGCACACAAAAAATGCATTAAAAAATTAATATTACACTGTACTAAATATATACAAATTCTTACTTTAATTCTCCTTCTTTTCTTATCTAACTTCACTTTCGCACAAGAGAAAAAATGGGTTACAGACGACGCGATTCCGGGCGAAGTGATTGTAATGTTGCGTCCCGATATGGATATAAAAACTTTTTTAGCCAATTTTAATCATGCTAAAAGCACATTCGACCCAATAATTGCTGCTGAAAAACTGGGAAATATTCATCTTATTTATCTGCTTCATTTTCAGCCGATTAAACAGAAATCTACTCAATTATTAGCTGCATTGCAACAAAATCCCGCCGTACTCGCCGCTCAATTTAATTATCCGGTCGAATTTCGCACGGAGCCCAATGACCCGCAGTATGAAAAACAATGGGGACTAAATCGCATCCAAGCACCAGAAGTTTGGAATGCTACAACCGGCGGATTGACGGCGCGTGGGGATACGATTGTAGCTGCCATTTTGGATAATGGTTTTGATATTCAACACGAGGATTTGAAGGCAAATATCTGGCAGAATCGGTTTGAAATACCCAACGATGGATTGGACAATGACAACAATGGTTTTGTAGATGATATAAACGGTTGGGATTTTATTAACAACAGGAATCAACATCCACGCTCCGCACACGGTACTTCCGTGATGGGAATTTTGGGTGCAAAAGGTGATAATAACCTCGGCGTGACGGGTATAAATTGGAATATAAAAATCATGCCATTGAGTACCTCG
Source organism: uncultured Saprospiraceae bacterium (assembly GCA_964549655.1). Taxonomy (GTDB): domain Bacteria; phylum Bacteroidota; class Bacteroidia; order Chitinophagales; family Saprospiraceae; genus JADJNW01. The sequence goes on along the minus strand of CAZJXN010000056.1, from coordinate 17,020 downwards.
CGTGTAAGTGAAATCATCGCTGCCTATGAATATATTATAGAACAACGTAAATTATACAACGAAACCAAGGGTGCGCAAGGTGCGTTTGTGGTGGCTACGAATGCCTCTTTTGGGCAGGAGCGACGCTTCTGCAAAGAGCAGCCCGTATGGGGTATGATGTACGATTTGTTGGGTGAGCAAGGCGTACTGACAGGTGCAGGCACCGTGAATGTAAATTATAACGTGGATGAAGTAGGCGATATGCCAACTTCTTGCCCCAGTGATTTCATTATCACTTGTTTAAATATTACAACAGCAGATAAAGTAAGTTCTTCCAGCGGATTTGGAAAAGTAGCGATTGATGTGGGCGTGCCGGGGGATGGTTCTTATTCGACCCAGCCATTTGATAACTATGGTAGCTTTAGTCAAAATTCAGCCGCCGCGCCGCACTTGACTGGAGCAATCGCCTTGTTGTACAGTTTGCCTTGCGAGGCGTTGGCAGCAGAAGCGTTGGCACAGCCGAAAGCGACAGCACTGATCATCCGCGATGCGATTTTAAAAGGAGCGCAGCCCTTAGCTGCCTTACAAGATAAGACCGCTACAGGCGGCGTATTGAATGTTTTTCGCAGTTTACAACAATTAGAAACTCGTTGCGAGGCGATTACTGGTGATTTAGCAGTTTTAAATTTATATCCAAATCCAGTTTATGATGAGCTTATTATAGAATATGAAACGCCTGATTTTGAATCGTATAGCCTCCGAATTTTTAATACTTTGGGACAATTAATGTATCAAGAAGACGTAATGCCGCCGCGCTTTCTGTTCAAACGAACCGCCATTGACGTACAAAACTGGGCGACGGGCTTCTACTTTTTGGTGCTAGAAAAAGGGAAACAGCGAGTACAGCGTAAGTTTGTGGTACATGGAAGATAAATTTACTAAATTTCAAAAATTTAGTAAATCTTGTACAGAACGAAAATTTATGCTCTTTTTGAAACTATTTTTCCAAAAAAGCCTTTGATACAAAAGTTAGAAAACGTATCTTTGCATCCGCAATTTAAAGAAGTTAGATTGTGACACTGTGAATGGTTCTGTAGCTCAATTGGATAGAGCACCTGACTACGGATCAGGAGGTTTAAGGTTCGAATCCTTACAGAATCACTGAAAACGTTTGGAAGTTTAAAGTTTGGGAGTTTGAAGTTATTTAATTTTAGACTTTCATCAACCAGCAGTATTATGTCAAAAGTTTGTGAATTAACTGGCAAGCGCCCGATTACAGGGAATAAAGTATCGCACTCGAACCACAAGACGAGACGCCGATTCTTACCTAATTTGCAGAAGAAGCGCTTTTTTATACCAGAAACGAATGAGTGGATTACGCTGAAAGTGTCTACCAACGCGATGCGCACGATTAATAAGCTCGGTTTGCTGGAGTTTATTAAAAAAGCAAAGCAAAAAGGTACTTACACTGGTGTAAAAATTGAAAACCTTTAATTTTATTTGAACAATGGCTAAGAAAAGCAAAGGCAATCGCCTTCAGATTATTCTGGAATGCACCGAGCATAAAAACTCTGGGATGCCAGGTACGTCGCGTTACATCACGCAAAAGAATCGTAAAAATACGCCGGATCGTATTGAATTGCTAAAGTACAATTCGATTCTAAAGAAGAAAACGATCCATCGCGAGATTAAATAACCGAGTTGTCAACCTTATTTGGCATACCTTTGTATTTTTATAGATAAATAACTATTTTGTCATCGAAATAGAATCTGTAACCTGATAAAATAAATAAATCATGGCAAAAATATCGAAAAACGCGAAAGTTGCACAGCGTGCTGCTAATGTGGGTTCAGGTAAAGACCACGTGAAAGTGATTAAGCCTATCAAAGACCCAAAAACTGGCAAGTATTCTTACAAAGAAATAATCATGCACAAAGATAAAGCAAAGGAATTTTTCAGTGATATGAAATAATCCTTGCATGACTGTAGCACTCGAAGAGGCTTTTCTCAACCGTAGAAAAGCCTCTTTTGTTTATGTTATTATATACCAACAATCGTACTTCGTAACTCTAAAATTGTACTTCGAATGAGTTTTTTCACCAAATTTTTTAGCTCCGAAAAGAAAGAAGACCTCGACAAAGGCTTAGAAAAAACCAAAACCAGTTTCCTCGGTAAGCTCACCAAAGCCATCGCCGGTAAAGCTACGGTGGATGAGGAAGTGCTGGACGAATTAGAAGCTGTACTGATTTCATCGGATGTAGGATTGACGACCACGGTCAAAATTATTCAACGCATAGAAGCCCGCATTGCACGAGATAAATATTTGAATACCAACGAGTTGAATGAAATCCTGCGCGATGAAATTGTACAATTGCTGGCAGAGAATAATACGCAAGATGTAGATGACTTTTCACTTCCTGTATCGCCCAAACCACAAATTATCATGGTCGTTGGTGTGAATGGTGTAGGTAAAACGACAACGATTGGCAAACTGGCGAATCAATACCAACAACAAGGTAAAAAAGTATTACTTGGCGCAGGCGACACCTTTCGCGCAGCAGCCGTAGACCAATTAAAAATTTGGGCAGACCGAGTCGGTTGCGATTTTTTTAGCAAAGGTATGAATGCGGACCCCGGCGCTGTAGCGTATGAGACGACCCAGCAAGCTGTAGCAGGTGGCTATGACGTAGCGATTATTGATACCGCCGGACGGTTGCACACGAAAATCAACTTGATGAATGAGTTGACCAAAATTAAACGCTCCATCAGCAAACGGATGGACGGCGCACCGCACGAAGTCATTCTGGTATTGGATGCGACCACTGGACAAAACGCGATTGAACAAGCCAAACATTTCACGGAAGCGACGGAAGTCACCGCGTTGGCGCTCACTAAACTCGACGGCACAGCGAAAGGCGGCGTTGCGATTGGTATTTCTGACCAATTTAAAGTGCCTATCAAATACATCGGCGTAGGCGAAGGCATTAATCAATTGCAAGTATTTAATAAGCGGGCTTTTGTGAATTCTTTTTTTGAAAAATAATGGGTGTTACTTTTTGTTGGAAATAGCGTTTCACCATTATTAAAAACTTGTATCTTGTAGTAAGAAACACATCAAATTTATACGTATGAAAAAAATAAATCTTCAAATCCCATTGACTATAAAACTGTTAGCAGTTAGTTTTCTATTTGCCTCAGCGCAATCTTACACCTATTCCGACCCTCAGCCGGCGGTAGAGACAGGCACCGCACTTTTTTATGCAGATTATTTGCACGGTCAGTCTACCGCAATGGGAGAAATTTATAACCGAAATGAGTTTACCTGCTCACATCGTTACCATCCAAAAGGAACGCTTCTGAAAGTAACTCGACTCAATACTGGCAAATCCGTCACGGTGCGCGTCAACGACCGAGGCACGTTTACAGGTGATGCAGTTATTTTGCTTTCACAAGCAGCCGCGATGGATTTGGATTTGATAAAAGTAGGAAAAGCGGAAGTCACCATAGAATTGGTGGGAGCAACCAATTCGAAAATCGCTTTTACCGACCGCACGACGCTGGCTAACAAAGGAGAAGGTTTCGATAAAAGCCCTTCCAATTACAACACCTCTACTGAACAACTCATACCCAAAGGCGGCAATAGTGCTGGTTTTAAATGGAATACCACACCAAAAGGCGGCGCAACAACGAACACCAATTCTGTTCCGTCTAATTATAATGTAGCTCCAAGTAATTTGCCCGTCAGCAGTGGTTATGGGATTCAACTTGGCTCGTACGGCGTATTTGATAATGCCAATCGCCAACTCACTACTTTACAAAGTGCAGGTGTCACTAATACTTTTGTAAAAGAAAGCTTGACGGTTAGTGGCGGCAAATTATTCCGTGTAATGGTTGGTTCGTTTACCTCTCGCACGGATGCGCAAACGTATCTGCAAACCATTCGGACGCAACATCTGGTAGATGGGATTGTGGTGGATTTGAGTAAGTAAGATTTTTAGTTTCAAAATAAAAGCGATGTTATCATTTACACTGGTAACATCGCTTTTTTATTTATATAATTGCTGCAAGTGGCAGTTTGGCTAAAGCCAGTAATCGTTATATCCCTCTACCCCGCCATAAATGGCGGGGCAACTCTGCTCATCCACTCTTAGTAAAAAGCCACAGTGAGCTATTTTTATTCAGGTGTAGGGAATATAAATTGAAGTTAGTTGCCCTGCGCTTTAGCGCGGGGATTAAAAAATGCAAATTCTCTCGGCTTTAGCCAAATATTTCATCTTGCATCAAGAAAAACGGTTTTAAAAAGTTACTTTGACAAAATGCCTCGTCTAATTACAAATCAACGAACACTTTATGTCATTTGTCAAAATTTGGATTCACTTGGTGTGGGCGACTAAAAATCGAGTGCCATTACTGGAAGAAAATATTCGAGCGGATGTCTTTGCTCACATTGCCGATAATGCAAAGTCGAAGCATATTTACTTAAACGCCATTGGAGGCTATCATGACCACATTCATTGCTTAGTTTCTTTAGGAACAGAGCAAACGATTTCTAAAATCGTCCAATTGATAAAAGGAGAATCTTCTCATTGGATTAATAAACAACCGTTGATTTCAACAAAATTTGAGTGGCAAAATGAATATTTTGCTGTGTCGGTGAGTGAATCAGTAGTAGATAAAGTCAAAAACTATATTTTAAATCAGGAAATACATCATAAAAAGAAAACTTTTGAAGAGGAATATCAGGAATTTATGATAAAATACAACTTTCAAAAATTTGGCTAAAGCCAATAAGCTTGTATATTTTAATCCCCGCGCTGAAGCAAGGGGCAACTAATCTCGATAAGTACACACTATTTTATAGGTTGGATAGTTTAGTTGCCCCGCCATTCATGGCGGGGATATATGATGATAATGAGTTGGGCTTTAGCCAAATATCCTACCAATTCTAAAAGTTTGGCTAAAGCCAATAAGCTTGTATATTTTAATCCCCGCGCTAAAGCACGGGGCAATTAACCTCAATAAGTACACGCTATTTTGTAAGTTTAGTTGCCCCGCCATTCATGGCGGGGATATATGATGATAATGAGTTGGGCT
>CAZJXN010000056.1:0-11846 GCA_964549655.1 uncultured Saprospiraceae bacterium | reverse complement strand
TTTGTAAGTTTAGTTGCCCCGCCATTCATGGCGGGGATATATGATGATAATGAGTGGGCTTTAGCCAAATATCACTCCATCTCCACCACCAAATCATCTTGCTCCACCAGCGTCTTCTCTCGCAAATGAATCTTCTTCACTTTCCCGGCTTGTGGCGCAGTAACGGTGCTTTCCATTTTCATAGCTTCAATCACAAAAAGCGGCGCGTTATTGGCGACAGAATCTCCGGCTTTCACCAAAATACGAGCCAAATTCCCTTGCAACGGCGCACCGATTTCGTTGGATTTTTCAGCTTTTTGGTACACAGCGGCGGTCGCTTTTTGCTTGCGGTCGCGCACGGAAATAGAGCGCATCTGCCCATTTAACTCAAAGAAAGCGACGCGCATTCCTTGTTCATCCGGCTCGGTAATATTGAGGTATTTCACCAAAATGCTTTTACCTTTGTCTAAGTGGACGATGATTTCTTCGTTGTGTTTCAAACCATAGAAAAAGACAGGCGTGGGCAGGTTATCTACTTCACCGTGGTCTTTAATGTGTGCGTGATATTCTTCGTAGACTTTGGAATATAATTTATAAGATAAAAAGTCATTCATCCCTAAATTGTCGCCAAATTTGGTGCGAAATTCTGCCATTTCTTTGCCAAAATCAATGGGCGTGAGATGCGCTTCAGGTCGGTCAGTATAGGGCTGCTCGTCTTTTAGAATAATTTTTTGAATGGCTGGAGGAAAACCACCTTCCATCTGACCTAGGTCGCCGCGCATTAATTGTTTCACACTATCTGGGAACGCCAGCGATTGTCCGCGTTGTAAGATATCTTCTTTCGACAAGCCATTGGAAGTCATAAAAAGCGCCATGTCGCCGACCACTTTTGAAGAAGGAGTGACTTTTACAATATCTCCAAACAACTCATTGGCAACTTTAAAATTGTGCTTCACCAATTCAAATTGGTCTTCCAAACCCAACGAGCGCGCCTGTGGACGCAAGTTAGAATATTGCCCGCCAGGGATTTCATGCTCATACACATCCGCCGAACCCGCCCGCAATTCCGATTCAAATGGATAATAATATCGCCGCACGGCTTCCCAATATGCGGAAAACATATTTAAAGATTCTAAATTCACAGGGTGCTCCCGCTCTTGCCGTTGCATCATGGCTGCCACTGCATTAAAATTCGGCTGTGAAGTCAAGCCCGACATCGAAGCAATCGCCACGTCTACTGCATCCACGCCTGCTTCAATCGCTTTCAAATAAGTAGCTGCTTGAATCGAAGCCGTATCATGTGTATGTAAATGAATCGGAATATGAATAACTTTCTTTAATTCTGTAACTAAAATTTCGGCGGCATACGGTTTGAGCAAACCAGCCATGTCTTTAATCGCCAAAATATGTGCACCTTCATCTTCCAAACGCCGCGCTAAGTCGAGGTAATAATTCAAATTATATTTTGGACGATTGGGGTCTAAAATATCTCCGGTGTAGCAAATACAAGCTTCCGCAATGGCATCCGTTTCTTCGCGCACCGCGCGGATGCTGGTTTTCATTGCCTCAATCCAATTCAAAGAATCGAAAATTCTAAAAATATCAATACCCGTTTTCGCCGCTTGTTCTACAAATTTTATAATTAAATTATCAGGGTAAGCCGTGTAACCAACCGCATTTGAGCCACGAAATAACATTTGAAACACGATATTCGGAATGGCTTCGCGCAATTGTTCGAGTCGCTGCCACGGGTCTTCCCGCAAGAAACGCATAGACACGTCGAACGTCGCCCCGCCCCACACTTCCATCGAAAAGACATCGCTGGCGTGATTTTTGGCAAAACTTTCGGCTACTTGCAGCAGGTCATACGTGCGCACGCGCGTGGCGAGCAAGGACTGGTGCGCATCGCGGAAGGTTGTGTCGGTGTATTGAATCGCCGGTTCATTTTTCAACCACTCTACAAATTTATCCCGACCGAGTTCTTTCAGCTTATCTCTGGTTCCTTTCGGAAACGGTGCTTGTTTGTCAAAAGGTGGCACGACCGGCTTGATAAAAACCATTCGTTTATCAGTGAAAGGCACGTCAGCATTGCCATTCACGACCACTTCGGCGAGATAGCGCAGCACTTTCGTGCCTCGGTCTTGCCATTGTGGAGGCGTGAGGAGTTGTTGATTATCTTTTATAAAATTGACGGTCGCCTCGCCATTTTGGAAGGTTTCATTTTTCAACAAATTCAATAAAAATCCAATATTTGTCTTCACACCTCGCACCCTAAATTCGCGCAAAGCACGATGCAAACGTTGTGAAGCGCCTTTCAACGTACGTCCCCAAGCGGTCACTTTTACCAGCAAACTATCGAAGTACGGTGAAATTTTTGCACCCGCAAACGCACTGCCTGCATCCAAACGAATGCCCATGCCACTCGCGCTACGATAAGCGATGAGCGTGCCATAATCTGGTTTGAAATCGCTGTATGGGTCTTCGGTTGTAATGCGACACTGAATGGCAAAGCCGCTCACCTGCACGTCTTCTTGACTGCGAATGTAAATGGTCGGATGGTCGAGCCGATAGCCCTGTGCAATTAAAATCTGCGAACGCACTAAATCTACCCCCGTAATCTCCTCTGTCACAGTATGTTCCACTTGAATACGCGGATTCACTTCGATGAAATAAATCTGGTCGTTTTCCACCAAAAATTCGACCGTACCGGCGTGGCTATAATTCACCGATTTCGTCAGGCGAAGCGCATATTCGTATAATTTATCTTTTGTGGATTGCGGGAGCGTCATGGATGGTGCAATCTCTACCACTTTTTGAAAACGGCGCTGCACTGAGCAGTCGCGCTCGTAGAGATGCACCAGATTGCCGTGCTTATCGCCCAATATTTGGACTTCAATATGTTTCGGATTCTCAATAAATTTTTCTAAAAAAACTGTGCCGTTGCCAAATGCAGTTTTAGCTTCGCCGCTGGCTTCGTTGTATTCTGAAATCAGTTTTTCTTCTTCTCGCACCACGCGCATCCCGCGTCCACCACCGCCTGCCGCTGCTTTGATAATGACCGGAAAACCAATCCGCTGTGCCTCGCGTAAGGCAATTTCTGCATTCACCAAGGGTTCTTGACTGTCTTCAATCATGGGCACTTCCAGCGTTCGCGCCAATTCTTTTGCCGCTACTTTATCGCCCAATTGCTCCATGACTTCTGGCTCTGGACCAATAAACGTAATCCCTTCCTCCCGACAACGCCGCGCGAAATTTACATTTTCACTCAAAAACCCATAGCCGGGATGGATCGCATCTACACCATTGATTTTTGCCACGCGCAGGATTTCCTCGATGTCGAGATAAGGTTTGAGCGGGTCGTTGTCCGCGCCGATTTGGTACGCCTCATCTGCTTTGTAGCGGTGCAGCGAGTAGCGGTCTTCGTAGGTGTACATCGCCACGGTGCGCAATTCCAGCTCCGACGCTGCGCGCATCACGCGAATTGCAATCTCGCCTCGATTGGCGACCATTATTTTTTTGAATCGTTTGACGGTCATATTAGATGCCTTTTTAGATACCAGATGCCAGATTATTGGATGCCAGATGCCCTAATTAATTACCCGTATTTTCGCGTAATGTTCTGCCTGTATGCAAATTAGCATATCAGCAAATTGGCACATCAACTTAGTTGATTTGGTAGGACGGCTAAGGTAATGGTTTCAATGGAAAATGGAATGGTTTGGAGGAAAAATGTGGAATTGAAAAGAAAAGATAGGTTCAGAATGAACCCTCTTAGATTTTTATATATTATATTTTAAATATTCTTTATAATTTCTAAAAATGCAGCTGTTCTTAAAACTTCCACTATTGGAAAACCCACTTCTTTCAACTTGCGAAAATGCTTATCATCTGTAATTAGATAATCAGCGTTGCCACTGACGGCACAATCCACAAATTTGTTGTCATCCACATCTCTTTCAATTAAATGCCAGCGGTAATAAATTTCTATTTGCTCTACATGATTGGATTGGGCAAGAAATTCGCTAATATTAAAAGAGACAATTTGTGACGTTTTTTCCGCCAATTTTTCTGCATATTCAGACAAAATATCATTACTGATAAGCAATTTTATTTTTCCGTAAATAATGGCATCAAATATTGGTCTGAAATCTGAATGTTTGGGTATACATACTAATAGAGAGTTCGTATCTAATACAATTTTCATGCTATTTTCTTAGGCGTTTAATTCCTCTTCTCCGCGCAACCATTCGTTCATCGTATCATTTGTCCAACCTCTTTCTTCCCACAAACGGTCCATTTCCTCGGTTGCTTTTTCTGCGAAATATCTGCTTAAAACGTCTTTTATTTCTAATAGCTGTTTTTCTTCGATATCAAAACTGTATATTTTAAGCAACGTTATTTGCAAATTTGTCAATGGCTTTGTTAACTGCATCATAATCAACAATTTATTTTCTTACCTTAAAACGTAGGTTCAAGATAATCAGTTTCCTCTTTTGTTACAAATTTTTTCTATGGATTGAGATTTAGCAAATCTTGAAGATTTACTAAATCAAAACTTCATCTTCCGAAACAACTCCCACACTACAATCCCCACACATACCGAAATATTCAAAGAATGCTTCGTACCAAACTGCGGAATTTCGATGGCAGCATCCGCAACCGACATGATACTATCACTTACGCCAGTCACTTCATTACCAAAAACGAGCGCATATTTCGCATCTGCTTGTAATTCAAAATCTTGTAATAACGTACTCCCCTCTGCTTGCTCAACTGCAATTATTTTATAGTTATTCATTTTTAATTCCTTCATTACATCCATCGGGTCTTTTTGATACGTCCAGTGAATAGATTCGGTCGCGCCAAGAGCTGTTTTTGTAATTTCTCGATTGGGCGGCTGCGCTGTGATGCCGCAAAGAATAATTTGTTCGATTGCAAACGCATCTGCCGTGCGAAATGCCGAGCCGACGTTGAGTGCCGAGCGCACGTTGTCAAGTACAAGTACGATGGGCGTTTTGGGTTGTTGTTGGAATGTTTCGACGCTCGGGCGATTCAGTTCGGTGACGGCAAGTTTTCGCATGGTACAAACCCATAAGGTTTCGATTAATGGTTAATAATTCGTTACAAAAGTAGTAAAATCTGACAAAAGCGTTACTCACACGTTGTATGGCAAATATTAAACATTATACTAAAAAATGATGTCCAAAAAATCCCGCGCATTTACGTTGCTTGTGCTGCTCCCTTTATTCATCCTCGCCTTGTATGTAGGCGGGCGCTACTTTGTTTTTTCTAAAATAGAAGAGATTATCCGAAAGGAACTGGCAGACCTCGAACAGCAGGGCATTCAAATCCAATTAGATTCCTTGCAGGTCGGACCTTGGCAAAATCGCATTGAAATAAAAGGCATGAAAGTTCGATTTACGGAAGATTATGCCGCTGATACAAAAGTAGAAGCCGATGCAGCCGCCATTAGTATTCGAGGGATTGATTTGTTGAAAGTGTTGAGAAAGAAAGAGTTACATATCCGTTCTGTGCATTTGACGGAGCCGTATATTCAAACATTTAAAGTGGATGCAAAAAAAGTAAAAGAAAAGAAAGTAGATAGCAGCAATACGAATCCGCGCATCACCAACTTTTTCATCCGAAAACTTGATATGGACGAAGGCAAGTGGCGCATCAATGACAACACAGAAAAACCTGTGCGCGTCACGACGTTGGGCAAAGTAAGTCTGAAAAATATTGCTGTCAAAAATGAGCAAGATAAGCCGCTGCTATGGCAAATCGGGCAGACTGCTGCATCAAGAATGCGAATAGAATTGCCAAAAGCGATGTACACGCTGGATGTAAAAGCGGCGAGCTACAACACAGAAACACAAGAATTGGCTGCAGATTCCATTCTGATGCTGCCGATGTTCACTAAAGCTACCTTTGCTCGAAAATTAGGTAAAGAACAGGGTCGAGTTATTACCATTATTCCAAGAATGATGGCTCGCGGCTTAGTGATGACGAGTTCGCCCCGTTTTGATTTGAAAGCTCGGTATATTGGATTGACTGATTTTTGGTTAGAATCACATATTAATAAAACCTATCCGTTTCTAAATAAACCGGATAAAGAATTGCCCGTGCAAATGCTGAGAGACATGGGTATCGCCATGCGCTTGGACACTTTAGAAATAAAAAATGGCTATGTAAAGCACGAAGAAATTCCGCCAACAGGTGGGGACATGGGCAGCATTTTCTTTAATAAAATCCACGCCGTGATTTGTAATATTGTAAGCACGAAACAGCCTGCGAAAGCCAAGCCTATGACGATGGCGGTCACGGCGCAGTTTCTGGGTACGGGCAATTTGGTCGCCGATTTTATATTTCCAGCACAGCCCGATGGCGATTATTATGCAAGTGGTACGCTATCTGATTTTTCGATGCCCAAAGTCAATCAAATTTTGGAACCCACTGCCAATGCCAAGATAGAATCGGGTGACATGAAATATGTAAAGTTTAAGTTTAAATATAATAACGTTCGCTCCGTTGGTGATTTAGAAATGAATTATACAGACCTGAAAGTAGTTACCTTTAAAAAAACGGAAGAAGATAAAGAAAAAGAGGATAAAGATAATGATAAAAATATAGCAGATAATGAAAAGGCGGATAAGCAGGAGCGGAAAGAAGAACGCAAGGAACGCCGGGAAGAACGAAAAGAAGAGCGCAAAGAGCGGAAAAATGATGGTGAAAAAGATAAATCATTTCTCAAAACATTCGTGCTTAACACCTTTATTGTAAAGAAAAACCTTGATGACGACAAGGATAAGGAAAAGCGGATGGGCACGATTGACGTGGCCCGCGACCCTCGCCGCATGATTTTTCATTATTGGTGGCAGTCTATTTTTTCGGGCGTGCTGTCAGTTTATAATATTAATAAAATTCCGGAATCGAAGAATGATTGATGTGCTGAACAGCAACCTGCGTTATGTGCTCTTATTACATCTCTTATCACATTAATTGGAACGCGGATTGAATGGATTCGCACGGATTTACGCTTGTAACTGGAAACCTGTAAAATTTTTAATTTTATACAGAAGTTTTGAACTAAAATTGGTTTTTCGAGTCATGTCAAAATTGAACGAAAAATCCGCAAAAATCCGCGTCATCCGCGTTCCAATTAATGTGATAAGTGTCGCAAAAAGTGCCAAAAAAGATGAAAAAAATGTCAACGTCTAACACTTCCTGCAACATTATTTTTCCTCTACCCTCTTTGTTAAGAAAGAAATTTGTATTTTGAAAAGCAAAAATCGAACTTAACATGAGCACACCTAAATTACTCATTCTTTCATTCTTCCTTTTTTCATTTTTAATTACTTCCAATTTCGCTTTGGCGCAAAAAAATGCCAGCGTCTCCTTTGAACAAGTCATCGCTTTGCGCAATGCCGGTAGCCCAACCATCTCGCCCGACGGGCAGCACGTGGTCTTCACGGTAGGTAGCACCGACTGGAAAGAAAACAGCTACGACACCGAAATCTGGCTCGCCCGCAAGGACGAAGCCGCTTTCCAACTCACGCGCACCAACAAGGGCGGCAGCACCTCGCCCGCATGGTCTCCCGATGGAAAATGGATTGCATTTCTCGCCGACCGAGGCAGTAAAAATCAAATCTACGTCCTGCGCGCGAATGGCGGCGAAGCCCAACAAGTGACGAATGAAGAGGATGGCATTGGTGGCTATGAGTGGTCGCCCGACGGGAAGCAATTTGCATTTACTAAACAAGAAGCAGAAAGTAAAGCGGATAAAACGAAAAAAGAGCGCTACGGCGGCTGGGCATTCGATGATGAAGAATATCGCCTGAGTCACTTGTGGGTGGTAGATTTCAAACCCGATTTATTTACAAACGAGTTGCCTCGTTATAATGAAAGTAAAGACTCTACGAAAAAGAATGATTGTATTAATTTGCCGAAACCAACGCGCCTCACGGAAGGCAGTTTTACGGTGAATGGATTTGGTTGGTCGCCCGATGGGAAAAGTATTGCATTCACACAGCAGCGCAATCCCTTGATTAATTCGTCTATTTATGCCGATGTAATGGTTTTGGATATTGCAAATAAAAAAGTAAATCCAGTCGTGCAAAACCCTGCCGGAGACTTCTTCGCAGCCTGGTCACCCGATTCTAAAAAAATTCTATTTACCAGTAGTGTGAATGATACCTTGTCACAATTTTATAAAAATAATAAAGTGTTTTGGGTCAATGTAAATGGTGGTGCACCGACACAAATCGCCACTGACTTTGATGAAACGGTGGGGGGTTTTCAATGGACACCCGATGGTATTTATTTTGCCGGCTGGCAACGCACCAAACGCGCGCTATTTCGAGTAGACCCTGCGACCGGACAAGCAAAAGCGATGAATCTTCCGGCAGAATTGATAAATGGATACAGTTTTTCAAAAGATGGTAAAGTGATGGCGTACACCGCTTCAAGTAGTACCACGTTGAGTGAAGTTTTTAAAACGACGCTTGCTGCGCCAAAGCCAATTCAGTTGACAAGTATGACCCAGCAAATTGAAAATTGGGCGACTGGAAACAGTGAAGTCATTCGCTGGAAAAGTCAGGATGGCGCAGAGATTGAGGGCGTTTTGCATAAGCCGAAAAATTTTGACCCTACAAAAAAATACCCTTTACTAGTCATGATTCACGGCGGTCCGACGGGCATTGACGTGCCCGCGCCTATCACGGGTGGCGTGTATCCGGTGCTGCAATGGCTTGAAAAAGAGGCACTTGTGTTGCGTCCTAATTATCGGGGTTCGGCGGGTTATGGTGAAAAATTTCGTTCTTTGAATGTAAGTAATCTTGGCGTAGGTGATATGTGGGATGTAATGTCGGGCGTAGATTATTTAGTCAAACAAGGCATGGTGGATGAAAGTCGCATGGGCTGTATGGGTTGGAGTCAGGGTGGTTATATTTCTGCTTTTTTGACTACGAATACGGACCGTTTCAAAGCGATTTCCGTCGGCGCAGGCATTTCCAATTGGATGACTTATTATGTAAATACAGATATTCACCCTTTCACGCGCCAATATTTGAAAGCAACGCCTTGGGATGATGCTGCTATTTATTTAAAAACGTCTCCAATGACGACTATTAAAAAAGCGAAAACCCCTACGCTGATTCAACACGGAGAGCTCGACCGCCGCGTCCCGATTGCCAATGCGTATGAGTTATTACAAGGTTTGCAAGATAATGGCGTTCCTGCCAAACTCGTGGTGTACAAAGGCTTTGGGCATGGTATCAATAAACCAAAAGAGCGCCTCGCAGCCATGTGGCACAACTGGCAGTGGTTCAATAAATATTTGTGGAAGGAGGAAGAGGAAATGCCAACAGGAGAAGAGGTGGCTAAAGCGAGCGGCTCGCAATAAGTAACATTTTAACACATAGTCACATGGTTATACATTCTTTTATGACCCTATGTGACTATGTGTTAATCAAAATATAAAGTCGCGCGCCCGACACTAATAATGTTCCAACATTGGAATTTTCACCACACTTCTTGCGTTAATAAATGCGGCAACAGTAATTCAATTTGAAAGTCCGTTTATCATATTTAAATTATCACTTCTAAATAAAACGCATATCGTTCCACACGCTACTTTACAATTCTTAAAATTTTGTTAAAGAATTTGCATTTACTTATTCATCAAATATTTCAATTCAAAATTAGTAGCATGAAGCAAACACGCTTTCAAGTGGCGCTCGTGATAGCGCTTGGAATGATATTATCTTTATTTGCAATAAGCTGTGAAAAAGAGGAATTTGTACCAGAAGATTCAATCGCAACAGAAGGATTTATAACATTGGACGACAGCGAATTACACGTTTGTATTGATAAATATATAATTACTGGAAAGCAGTCGCCCGAAAAAGCGGCAGTCATAGCCAGTAAATTGTGGAATGTCGGACAAACCGTGCGCATTCGCTTCCTCGGCGGCGATGCATACTTACAAGGCAAAGTAATGCAAAATGCCAAGCTGTGGGAAGAATTCGCCAACATTAAATTTCAACAAGTAGCCAGTGGCACGGCAGAGATTCGTATCGCTTTTGAAAAAGGTGGCTCGTGGTCTTATTTTGGAAAAGACGCGAATTATTTGGACCAGAATACCGCGACCATGAATTTCGGTTGGTTTGATAGCAAAACGTCTGATCAAGAATTTAGTCGCACCACGCTCCACGAATTTGGACACGCGCTGGGCATGATTCACGAGCACCAACACCCAGTAGCAGGTATTCCTTGGGATACAGCAAAGGTATATGAATATTATACAGCAGCTCCCAATAACTGGACGCGCGAGGATGTAAATCATAATTTATTTGAACGATATAATACTGCGCAAACGCAATTTTGTAAATATGACCCCGCTTCTATCATGCACTACTCCGTGCCGGAAGCCCATACGATTGGTAATTTTCAGGTTAGCAATAACACGGTGCTTTCGGATGAAGATAAAAGTTTTTTGGGTAAATTGTATCCGTTTACAGGCACACGTACGATACCGAATTGCAATAACATCTGGTACACGTCAACGAATGGTATAAATAATTGGCAAAGTGTAAAAGTTGGGAACGCAATGCTGGCAGAATTAGCTTTTGGCGATTTTAATGGGGATAAAAAAACAGATGCGTTTCGCACGAATGCGACGACGGGTAAGTGGGAAATTTCTTGGAGTACAACGGGCGAGTGGCAGGTTTTTCAGTCTTTTACAATTCCTGTGAGCGAACTGGCGTTTGGCGATTTCAATGCCGATGGTAAAACCGATATATTTAGAAATAATGGAAAATGGGAAGTATGGACGATTGGCGCAAACGCTTGGAAAGCGTTGAATACCAACAATATAACTGTAAAAGACTTGCGTTTCGCCGATTTCAATGCAGATGGTAAAACCGACGTTTTTTATGTAAATCCTTCCACGCGCAAGTGGCAGATTTCGTGGAGCGGCACGAGTACTTTTCAAAATTTGAACAATAATACGACCTACCCTACCCTACCGGAGTTGGCATTTGGTGATTTTAACGGCGATAAAAAAGCGGACGTGCTGCGCGTAACGGTTGCTACCGGCAAATTCGAAATCTCTTGGAGCGGCACTTCCACTTGGCAATTGCTCTTTACACAAGCTACGCCAGCAATAACGGCTTTGGCTTTTAAAGATTTTGACGGCGATGGTAAAACCGATATTTTCCGCACCAATGCTGGCGTTTGGCAAGTAGCATACAGTGGAAATACAGCTTGGCAAAATATACGCACGTCTTTACAAACCATCTCCCAACTCGCTTTCGGCGATTTTAATGGGGATGGCAAAGCAGATGTGTTGAATATTCGGTAATGATTTGCTAAATTTCAAAAATTTAGTAAATCTTGCATTTGATTATAAAAAGCAATCGTCTGATGGAGTTACATTCGTCGGGCGATTTTTTATTGTAACAATTGGGGATGGATTCTATAATAGAAATGGTTTTATTGTATCTTTGAAAAGATATACGAAGCTCTTTTATAACAAATAAATACTAATTTATTAAATGGATTTCCAACTCTTAGCCGCTCAACTACGCCAGCCACACGGCGAAATGGGCAAAAAAGTAGGCGAAAGCATGAATGCCTCCAACGAATTAATTAATAATCAGGCTATTGCAGCATTAAATATAAAACCGAATGATACGATTCTCGAAATCGGTATGGGCAATGGTTTCTTTTGTAAAAACGTACTTCAAGCAGCGGACGGCGTGACCTATACCGGTTGTGATTTTTCAGAATTGATGATAGTGGAAGCAAGTAAATTGAACGAACATTTTGTAAGTGCTCAACAAGCAATTTTTATATTAGGGAATGCGGAG
>CAZJXN010000055.1:0-29282 GCA_964549655.1 uncultured Saprospiraceae bacterium | reverse complement strand
TATCCCCTGCGCAAATCGAATCTTGAGAAGCTATAATCGTTGCCGTTGGACTTGGGCTTACATTGATGGTGATAGAAGCGGTATCCGAGCAGCCGAGCGCGTCCGTGACGCTTACGGTGTATGTGGTTGTTTGGGTAGGAGTTACGGTTTGATTTTGACCATTGCCTACGCCTTGATTCCACGTGAAAGTATAAGGTGCAGTGCCGCCGTTTGTTATGACAGATAAATCAGCAGATTGTCCTGCGCAAATCGTTGTGTCATTGGCAGTTGCAATTATTGTTGGCGTTGGATTTATAATTAAACTACCTGGAGTGCGAACGTTGCTGGTGCAATTGGTTAGCAAGTCTCGTGCGACCGCGTAATACGTGCCCGCTTGCGTAGGCGTAAAACTGGCAGAACCCAACAAAAGCGTATCTCCACCGATAGCCGCGCTGTACCAATCGGCGGTTTGACCTGCACCGACAGTCACGGTTAAAGCTGGAATGGGTTGACCCGCACAAATCGTTTTATCACCACCGCTGATAGGCGAATTCACTGTTGGACATTGGCAATTCGGTTTATTGACGGAAGCCAAGCGACCGCAACCCGTTGCATTAAAGGTAGCGACCAATACCAAGTCTTGCGCAGCAGGAATTCCACTGATGACAAAGATGCCATTTCCAAGATTGGCAACCGTTCCAACATTTGCAATAACAATATTTCCATTGCTTCTAATCCGAACTGTATACGTTGCTAAATCCGCCGAGCACTGCGTTTGAATCGAATCAATAAACGGCAGAGCGTTTACATTAATTGTTATTTGAGCAGTGTCCGAGCAGCCATTGGCGTCGGTGGCAGTAACAATATAAGTAGTGGTGCTACCTGGCGTTGCCGTGCGATTTTGACCACTTCCTAAACCTTGATTCCATACAAACTGATAGGGTGCAGAGCCGCCGGTAGCGTTACCTGTTAACTGCACTTCGTCGCCTGCACAAACGGTCGTGCGATTGGCACTTGCTGTTGCAATTGGTAAAGAATTGATACCTAAAATGACTACTGTGCGAATACTGCTGACACAACCCGTAGCGATTTCGCGCGCTTGTGCATAATACGTGCCAGGCTGCGTCGGCGTGAAGGTCGTAGAACCTTGCAACAATAAATTTCCACCCAAAGGTGCATCGTACCAATCGGCGGTTTGACCAGCTTCCACCGTCACATTCAATATTGCAAACGGAGCACCTAAACAACTACCTTGATTGCCGCCACTAATCGGTGCATTCACAACTGGACAATCGCAGCGAATGGCTTGTACTTGTAAAGTTTGAATACAACCCGTTCCGCCGTTTAAAGCGGTGATGGTTACATTTTGTCCGCGCGGGATGTTGATGATTGAATAGGAACCGTTGTTATTATTTACAACTGTACCAAGCGAGGCACGAATGCTATCCGCACTGGTTAGAATATTGACTTGATAAGTCGTAAAGCCGTTGGTACAGAAAGCCGTATCCTGCGTGAGGACGGGCACGGTATTGACGGTTACATTGATGTCATCGGTCGCTTTGCAGCCGTTGGCATCCGTGAGCGTGACTGTATAAAGTATTGATTGTCTGGGGCTTACTGTTTGAATAGAGTCATTACTCAGATTTGGACTCCAAGCGAAATTATAAGGTGCAGCGGCGCCATTTGTTCTTGCGCGCAAGATCGTGGTGTCGCCCTGACAAATCACATTGTCATCCGCGCTTAAAATCACCCCCGGTGTGGTATTGACCGTGACATTTATAGAATCCAAACCCTTGCAGCCATTGGCATCGGTGACAGTGACGACATAAAAAGTAGACAAAACCGGACTGACGCGCTGGGATTGTCCACTGCCGCGATTCCAGGTGTAAATATAAGGTGAAGTGCCGCCACTCGCCGTTGCGGTCAACGTGATACTGTCGCCTCTACAAATTGCTTGGTCAGCACCCAGATTCACCATGGGACTTGGATTTACATTAATTGTAATTTGAGCCGTAGCTGCACAGCCATTACTACCGATGACAATCACCGTGTAAGTTGTAGTATTTCTTGGACGCACCGTAGGATTTTGACCACTGATGGTTGGATTCCAAAGAAAGGTATAAGGTGCTGCGCCGCCACTTACCTCAACTGATAATTGGGTAGAATCACCAGCGCAAATCGTAGTCGCCGTAGCGTTAATTCGGATGGAGGGTTTCGGCGTTGCCACAATCGTCACATTATCCGTTGCAGTACAGCCATTTGCGTTGGTGACGGTGACGCGGTAGGTTGTATTTTGTAAGGGAGCTACGGTTTGAATCGCGTTATTACTTAATCCACCAGACCAATTATAAGTAAAAATGCCGCCGCCGCTCGTGTTGGCGGTAAGCGTTATGTTATCTCCTGCACAAATTGTGGTGTCGCTGGCTTCTAAATTGATAACAGGCTTTGGAGTTACCGTTACTGTAACCGTCTTCTTTTCGGAACAAACGTTGCCATTTTTAAATATAGAAACGGTAAATACGGTGGTTTGATTGGCAAGAAAAGTCGGATTGGCTGCGGTTGAATCGCTTAATAAATTCCCAGGAGACCACCGATAGGTAATGCCTGGTGTTTGTGTAAAATTTGGATTCAATTGAACGGTAGCACCTTGGCAAGCCGAAATGCTATCTTGAATAGAAGTAATTGGGTCGGTACAAGCGATCAAATTATATTGAAAATCCCGACGGGTCGTAGACAATAACCTTCCAGTGACCCGATCATATTCCTCCACACAAATGCCTACTACAAACTGCCCTTGAAAAAGCGGCGTTGCGGTGAGCAAACCCGTGGTAGGGTCAATGCGCAGCGGTGCGTCGCCTGCGCCAAACATTCGATCCAAACCAAAACCATCGCGCCAAATAATCGAATCAAAAGGCGGTGGATTATTAGGTGGTATCGGGCGTGGCACTGTGAAGGAACCACCTTGTATGGGCGTACAAAGTTTATACACCAAGCGGTCGCCGTCTTTATCCCTCGCGGAATGGTCAAAACGCCAAGGACGATTGACACACAAATAATTGGGTGGAAAATTAGTAAACGTCGGGCTGCTGTTACAACGCAACATCGCCTCCCGAGTGAGTTCGATTTGATAGACTGCGCCTGTGGTAAGCGGCGATTCAATGTTGCTAATGTCGGCATTGCGGCAGCAGCGTACGTAGGTGAACAAGTACCCGCCGTTGACCGGATTGGCATCCAGCGTTACTTTTGTAATGTAAGTGGTCGTGTCCACGCATTTATCGCCAGGCTCTGTGAAACACGCATCTACGCGAGGGTTGAGGCGGGCGATTTTTCCAGGTCGAATATCCAACCTTCTTATAAAAATATTGCCGGTAATATCGTAAACGCCAATATATCCAGGATTATCAAAGCCTTCTTCGGTGCCGAGGGTACAATCCCGATATATTTTCAATACGATTTCATACTGATTGCCACCCAGACAATTATAACTGATTTCCCCGCCCACAATGTGGGTCGCTTTCGCCAATATTGGAAATATAAAGGCAAGTAAGAGGGGTAAAAAAAATCGAAGTCGTCGTGTAAAGTAAGTTTTCACAATGTCGTCTTTTTGGATATTTTCAAAATTCATAGGATTTTTTGTTTGCTGGAGCCATAGTACGTGATGACCACCCTCACTTTACGCGCATCGCAGGCGTGTGCCGCACCGATGGAGTCCCACTCTTCGTCCGACATATCTGGCGGGCGGATGTAGGCTTTTGATTCCCCGTTGGAGCGAGTGTAAATGCGAATCGGCTTATTGCCCACCGGACGCGGATTTTTCGCATCTACGTAAGCGGCAATCGCATCGGGAATGTATTTTTTGATTTCATTATTGACCGCACGGATTCTTCGCTCGCTCAACTGCTGGTTGTACACTGGATTACCCCGCGGACTGGCTTCGCCTACTAATCGAAGTACAATCGAATCGCCCTGCACGAGGTTTGGCGCGGCTTTATTCAACTGTTCCATCAAGGTATTGAACCGATTGAATTCACTGCGCATATCTCCAAAAAAGCTCTCCAAACGACCCGTTACATTAGACTCTGTTCCGCTGGTTCTCTTTTTAAATGTTCGCACTTCAGCAATTGCTCTTTGAATAAAAATATCTTCCAGCCTTTCGTAAGCAGTATAGGTTGATTTATAAGCTAATAAAGGCGAACTGACTCTTGCGGGAATGGCATTGTCAAAGAAAAGTTCAATCTCCTCGTTCGTCGGACAAAGTTGTATCGTAGCGGTCAATCGCCCATTAGAGGTAGCAACTACATTCGGCGGAAAATCCAAGGTGTCGCCTCGAGATTCATACCCAGGTCGGGAAGCGACAATAGGATAACTTTTGTACAAATCCACTGCATATAAAAAGTCGGAACCGGCTGCGTTCGTAGAATCGCGTTTGTTTCCATTCGGATAAATAATTTCCAATGTGCCACCCGTCAATGGCAGTTTTGTATTGCAATCTACAATACGAACGACGACTTCCTGTCGGAAATACAGACTATCGCGTGCCAGCGTAGCCGTGCGCCATCTGGATGCAGATAAGTCAACTACTTTTGATTCTGGAAAATACGCACCATTTATGCCTTTTACTAGATATTGACTGCCGCGTTCCACATTTTGAAAAACAGCAACATTGCCAGCAGCAGTTGACTTCGTGGCTACTTTTACGGTATCTCTTGTGGCATTTATTTTATACAAATCCACGTTTACTTGCGCAAGTGGCGTGCGGTCTATTGCCCGGAAGGTATAAATTTCTAAGTCCATCGGCAGCGACAGATAAATCGTGTCGTGTACCGTGTAGTTATTGGCGTATATGACTTTTAAAGCGTCGTCGGTGGTGACTTCACCCGTACCAAGACCGGTTTTAGCCGCTCTTGACAAATATTTTTTTCCATACGTCATCGGAAAAGTAAAAGTATTTCCACTGGCATTCATCATAGTATCCAAACCAATTGGCTTGCCAGTCGTTTGGTCGTATAATGCGACGGTCGCACCATTGATAGGCGTTCCATCTTGTCGGTTGAATACGTGTATCATCAAATTGACCCGCAAATCGGTGGTAAAAATATCCGAGCAGCAGGCTTTCATGCGTTCGTCTACATACGTGCCGGGCTTGTTGGAAGCAAAATAAGCGCGCAAGGAACTGTCTGGTCTGGGTGTCAGTGTGAAATACAAATCGTCATAACTCGTACTTATCGTGTCGCGTACCAGCGTAGGCGTGGACCAATTCGTGCCATTTTGTGAGGCTTCATAAATATCATAACCGCCCAAGTGCGGATTGTGTCCTTGCGAACTAAAATAGAGCGTCTGCGTCGGTTCAAAAAAGAAAGGCGTTGCCTCGTCTTCGGAAGTGTTGAGCGCGGTGAGCGGCGTGGCAGAAGTCACATCTCCATCTGGATTAATTGTACCGAACCAAATATTCAAGTCTAAACTATCGTCCGCGCTTTCCGCCGGGCGGTCAGATATGAAATACAGGATTTCTTTCTTGCTTTGTGCGTCATAGCCAATCGCGGGCTGCGTGGTCGTGTAAGCGGCAGAAGATGTATTAACCGCTAATTTTTTGGCAGGTCCCCATTTGCCGGCACTCAAGCGCTGGCGCACGTAAATGTCGCAACGAACGGCGATGACATCTTCCGGCTTGTATTGGCAAACCGTATAATACATTTTAGAACCATCCCGATTGAAGGCGGTGTTGGAAACGTGCTCGCCCGGCTCATTGATTTGTTCTGACAAGGGTTTGCCCTCTTCACCATTTACAGAAGTATAGATTTGAGCATACTCCCGTGCGGGCTTGTAGGTATCTTTTTTGTAAACATTTCGCAGGGTAGAATAATATAAGGTGTCGCCGCGAGTCGCCATTCCAAAATCAGCATTGGGCGCGTTGATACTGCCTTTCAGCCGAGTTATTTGTACCGGAAGTGGTGATGCGGAAGCGGTTTGGGCTTGTTTTGCATTTTGCGCGCCGCGTTCTGCCAGTGCTAAAAGGTCTACATTGGCACTTGGATTAGCTGTTATAAATTGTGTGTAATGCGCCGCCGCTTCTTCATATTTACCTTGCCTCTGTTCTACTTCCGCCAAATAATACAGCACGTCTTCATATTGTTTAGTAGCCGTATTTTTCTTGAGCTGCATTCGATTATAGGCTTCCTGATACGCGCGTTCGGCAGGCTCAAAAGCATTGAATTTGCGGGCAGATTCTGCATAATTGTACAACACGCGCAGACTGTCCTCGCCTTTGGGCGGATAGTCCAACACGGATTCGTAAAAAAGGAAAGCCGCTTTATGGTTTCCTTTTGCGTAAGCTGTGTCTGCTCGCTCCAAAAATTCACGTAAGGGAGGCTGTTGGGCATAACCCCATTGTAAAAAAAGCAAAAACAGCGCAGAAATAGAGAATGTTAATTTACTCATAGTCATGTGAATAGCACCTAATTTAGGAAATTGGGGAAATTTATTTTTGGTAGAGTGATATGGGTAGAGTGACTTTCCCGTATGGCTTGCGCTTGTTTCTTTTTTGCTTTTTTATTAAATTATAATGTAACAAATAGCTTTGATAAATATGGTATATTTTGAAAATGCCACACCTTAATCTATTACATAATATTAAATCTCAAGCCCAAGAAACAAGTGAAAAATCCCTCTTCCCTCTACCATCATCCTTCTACCATTTTTACATAAAAGGACACACCTTCACGACGCGCGGCACGTTATCAATGATGTAGCGCACCGACACTTCTGGACCACCACGCCGACCCGTAGCCACTTGGAATTCCGATACATTCACATCATAACTCAAGCCGACTTGCCATCCTTTATAAAATACTTCAAAGTTGGGATAAAACGAGTCGCCAAAATCATCAAACCGATAGCCTACGCCTGCTTGCAAAGCAATCCGGTTATCAGGTCTTAAATTCAGGTAGAATTTTGCACCAATCATACCGAGTACCTCTTGATACGAACCTTGATATTGAGCGTTGATATTGCCCACCAAATCTATCAGACTGTCCAATTTTATAGTGCCGGATATATAAGGACTCACACGCATGGGAAGCTTCGATTCGTAGCCATCGTAAAAACTTTGGTCTGGACGATTCAAGTGAAATAAGCCCAAGCCCACATCAAGTTTACTTCGTTTCGAGCCGTTGTCCACCTGTTTGCGTTGGGAGAGACTTTGTACGCGAAAATTCAAACCTGCGCCAAAATCTAAAAACATTCTGGAAGTGGAGCCAAAATTTTCATTGTTAGGCAAAGTCGGGTCGTATACGCCGCCTCTTGGGTCAAATCCACTGTCGAAAGTAAGATCTTCTAATTTAAAACCACGTTGATTACCAACCACTTGCGCACCAAACGTGAGGAACGAATACTCATTTAACCGATGCGAATAAGAACCATTCAAACCCAATTGAATCAGTTGTAGTTTGGAAAAGCCTGCCTGGTCATAATTGAAGACGAGTCCACCTGCAAACAACCCATTTTTATCTATATCTCTGGGGTAGAATTTGAGGTCGGCAGCGCCGCTAAATGTGAGATAATCCACTGGAACGGCTTTCCATTGGGTGCGATAATTGCCCATAAACCGCACATCGCCGGGGAAAACACCTGTCAATGCGGGGTTTTGATTCAATGGGGCATTGTAGAACTGGGAGTAGTGAAAATCCTGCGCTCGTAACAGGCTGCTGCCCAGCATCATAAGTAGCATTGTGTAAAATGTCGTTTTCAAAGGCATTCTATTTAGGGTGTACAATAACATAGGTTTTTCTCGTAGTAGCTGTGTACTCATAGTTATAATGATTATGATGAAGTAGTATGCGCCGAAAATAAGAAATCTTTATACAACGCTGCCTCCTCCTATGAAAAAATTATGCCTGCCGGATGGCAAACAGGTGTCTTTTTTCACTGAAGATTATGACAGTGTACATTCAAATAAATGACTTCTCAAAGCTCAGGTATGTGGTAGGCAAAAACGATTGGTTTGTAAGAAAGCCGATTCTCTAAAAGTAGTAGTTGTGATCAGTTGCCCTTAATGATATAAGTCGTAGGTTTCTACGCTCAAATATACGTGTAAAACAAATAAAAAGTTATGTTTTTTGTCACATTTTTTCTTTTTTAATTTTAAATAGCTATATTTGTACCGGAAGGAAATTTATTTTTCGCCGTAAAATACTGACAATCAACTACAAATGAATATGCAGAAAATTTTAACAGCGATGTTCAAAAAAAAATCTATTTTTTTCTTGGTAGTTTAAAAGGAAAGTGTTTATCTTACCCCATTGTTTTTAATATCCCAATTTTAGTTTTCTATACGATACTTTAGTATTTTTATCCCAATTTACTTTTGTATCTTTTTTATCCCAATTACTAGTATTCCATTATTCCTATTTGTTTTTGTATTATCCTACATTTTTGTGCATTTCGTTTGACGCTTTTTTGGTGTCAGAGGCTCAATTTTTTTGCCTGTTTTTGAACAAAATCACACGAGCTTCGCACCGTTAGAATCGCACTCTCATTATAAGGCGATCTAAGACCTAATTTTACCAACTTCAAAAGTATTTAGCGTGAAACGAGCACTTTTACTCCTAATCTGTTCTTTAACCCTGTTGAGCCTGCGTGCCAACATCATTCGCGTGAAGCACGGCGGCACCGGCGAGGGTTCTTCTTGGAGCAATCCAATGGGTGATTTGCAGCAAGCCATAAAGATGGCACGTTCGGGCGATGAAATTTGGGTAGCAGCAGGTAAATACCTTCCTACCAACAGCGACGACCGTACCATTTCTTTTGTGATTACAGATGGCGTAGCATTATATGGCGGATTTGCAGGCTATGAAGAAAGCGTACATGCCCGCGATTGGAAAGCAAATGTGACGATCCTAAGCGGTGAAATTGGCACTTCTTCCATTGATGATAATTCTTACAGTGTCGTTTCTACCGAAAATGTGAGCGAAGCAACAGTCGTTGACGGTTTTATCATCACAGGCGGTGCAGCAAATGGCTTGAATGCAAAAGGCGAAATAGGAAGATGCGGCGGTGGCTGGTACAACAGAGCAACCAGAGGTGCTTCCAACCCAACAATCACCAACTGTGTGTTTGAAAATAATTTCGCCCGTGATGGAGCCGGTTTTTATAATGTAGCGCAAGGTGGCACGGCAAGCCCAAACATTCGCAATTGTCGCTTTAGCTTGAACAAATCTGTACTCGACGGTGGAGCCATTTATAATGACAATGCAAGTGTTTTTATAGAAGATTGTGTTTTTGAAAAGAACGAAGCTACTTACGGAGCAGCCATCTACAATAAAGGCAGCAAAGGCGGCGAAAAAACAGTCGTATCAAACAGCAGCTTCTCTGGCAATCTTTGCTACATCAAATGTAAAGACATCTACAACGCAGAAGATGCACCAATCGTAAGAAATTGTCGGTTCGATGCAAATTCCAATGCGAAAGAAAATACAGAAACTTCATCAAGAGATGCAAAAGAAGAAATCATTTACAAATCTGGCTTTTAAATAAGCTCCTAAAACTCTACTTTTTTAAATAAGCTTCCGAAGTCGAAAGAGTTCGGAAGTTTGTTTTTTATTTACGGCTCTTCCAAATAACGTAAAGAATACCGCCTAAGACAAACAAGAGTGTTATCATGGTTCAATGGGTTGGTGATGGAGATGGCGCATTTCAAAAATGTGCCACCTCTATCCGATTCACAGTCTAATTTAAATAGAACGGAAGTAGAAATGCGAAGGTTCTCGGCAAACGGTAGGAATTTTGCGACGAATGGTTACTGATTTGCCAATTTGCTAATGTGTCAATGGCACAAAGTACCAATTTGAAGGCTTGATTTTTCAATAAAAATAGCAGTTGATTAGTGCCTTATACCAGTATGCAGTTGGCTATACGCAGTTGGCAGTCAGTAAGTGATTGATTTACATGGTTTTAAAATAATTTAATACGCCATTTTAATTTCATTTTAGTATTATTAGCAAATCAGCATATTGACATATTAGCACATTAGAAGGGAAGCTTTTTCAAATCTACATTGCCGCCAGTGAGAATAATGCCGACTTTTTCTCCTTCAAATCGCTCTTTATTTTGTAATACGGCTGCTAACGGCACAGCGCAAGATGGTTCAATAATAATTTTCATCCGTTCCCAAACTAATTTCATCGCTTCTATAATTGCTTCTTCTGAAACGGTAATAATATCATCCACATGCTGCCGAATAATGTCAAATGTTTTTTCTCCTAAATTAGTACGTAAGCCGTCCGCTATTGTATCAGTTGAAGTATTGCTTTCAATCTGCCCACTTTGCATCGCTCGCCAAGCGTCGTTTACGATGTCCGGTTCTGCGCCAATGACTTTGGTACTCGGCGACCAATAACGGGTACTCAACGCCGTGCCACTCAATAATCCACCACCGCCAACAGGCGCCATAATCACATCCAATTCCTCCACATCTTGCAACAATTCCATCGCGCACGTCGCTTGCCCGGCTATGACGTTGTAATCATTATAAGGATGAATGAAGGTTGCACCTGTGCGCTCTACTACTGCTCGCACCGTCGGTTCGCGGTCTTCCACATTTTTGCAAAAGATAATTTCTGCGCCGTACCCTTGGGTCGCTTCTACTTTGATAGAAGGCGCATTTTCGGGCATGACGATGTAAGCTGGTACACCCAACAATTGTGCGGCGCGGGCTACCGCTTGTGCATGATTGCCAGAGGAGTGGGTCACTAAGCCATTTTCTAATTCTTTATCCGTGAGGCGAATGGCAGCACTGGCAGCACCGCGCATTTTGAAAGCGCCTATTTTTTGAAAATTTTCGCACTTGAAAAACAACTCCGCTCCCGATATTTGATTCAGACTTTCTGACATCATCATCGGCGTGTAATGAATCATCTCCGCAATCGCCTCGTACGTCTCAATAATGTCTTGTTTGGTAGGTATTCGTTCTAACTTTTCCATGTGTGGAGTTTGTCCTTTTTATTACGCAAAGGTAATAAAATGACAATCAGTGTTAAGCCATTGTTTACAAAAAAAGAAAAATCGGGTTTTGAAGACGTGTCAGGTCTTAGAAAACCTGATACGTTAGAAACTTGACACGTCTTCAAAATCATTTTTGAAAATAAGCTGCATCCAAAGCGCGATTCTGTCCACTTTGGTACAACGCATAATTAAAACCTTGCATCAGCGAAAATGCGCCGTGTTCCCCTGCCTTATTAATCGCCAGATAACCAACTTGTGTTCCTTTCGGAAGCATTGCACCATATTTTTTATTAATTCGAGCAATTGCTTCTTCGCACGCTTCTTGTGGCGTTCTGCCTTGTCGCATCAATTCTACAATGAGGAAAGAGCCGAGTGTTTTCATCATAAATTCGCCTTGCCCGGTAGCACATGCGCCGCCCACTTCGTTGTCCACATACATTCCTGCGCCGAGGATGGGCGAGTCCCCTACCCTGCCGTGCATTTTGAACGCCATGCCGCTGGTAGTACAAGCCCCGCTGATATTATTATTTTTGTCAATAGCAAGAATCCCAATGGTGTCGTGGTTATTGACGTTGACTTTAGGTTCGTACTTATTCGCTTTTAGCCAATCTTGCCATGCCTTTTTGGACGATTCGGTCAACAAATTTTCTTTTTTAAATCCATTTTCCAACGCGAAACGCAACGCGCCTTCCCCACTGAGCATGACGTGTGGCGTTTTTTCCATCACCAATCGAGCGACCGAAATGGGGTGCATGATATCTTGTAAAAACGTAACACTTCCCGCATTGCCTTTCTGATCCATGATGCAAGCGTCGAGCGTAACGATGCCGTCGCGGTCGGGCAAGCCGCCATAGCCTACGCTGGTGTCGAGCGGGTCTGCTTCGGGTACACGCGCACCAGCTTCTACGGCATCCAGGGCAGTGCCACCGCTTTGTAGTTTTTGCCAAGCTGCTTCGGTGGCTCTTACATTGGGATTCCAAGTGGCGATGACGACCGGTAGGCTTTTTATAGAATTAGGATTGGACTTTGTACCGAAAGTTGTAGCATTGGTTTTACAAGCAAGTGAGCCCGTGGTAACGGCAACGACACCGAGGGAGGTATTTTGTAAAAATTTTCGACGGTTGAGCATAGTTTTCATTTTTGTAATACCCAAACTTGTTTGGTTTCAATAGCTGTAAAATCAAATATTCATTTGCGAAGCAAAACTTATTTAGTTCAAGTACCTATAATTCAAACATTCATTCATTTGCAAACCAAACAAGTTTGGTTATTACACTTTTATAAATATTTTTCGCCAATATAAAATCCAAGTCAAACCGAAGATGAGCAACACATACACCACAGCAAACGCTAGCGACGCATTATACGGCGAGGCAAACACGGGTTCAAAAACGTGCGTGTAAATCCAGCCCATTGAGCTCTCCGTTTCTCCATTTGCCGCTGGAATTTTGATTAAAGCCGATAATTTGACTAAAAAACTAGATAGAAAGTAAGCGAACAGCGCATTGGTACCATACACAATAAAAGGCTTCGTCCAACTGCGATAGCCAAGTACATCCACCACCCAGTAAATGATACCCAAAAACAGCAGCGCGATGCCGCCCACATAAAGCACATACGAACTCGTCCAGATTTTTTTATTGATGGGAAAAGCTACGTCCCAGATTAAACCCAATGCCAAAAGTAGCACCCCTGCACCAAAAGTACCAGTGAGTTTTTCATAATGTGTACGCTCCGTTTTTAGCCACAAGCCAGTGAACACGCCGAGCATACCAGTGACGATAGCGGGCATCGTACTCAATAAACCTTCCGGATCCCAAGTGACGGCTTGTTTCCATAAGTGATTCGTACCCAAGATAGTCCGGTCGAGCCATGCGCCAAGATTGGTTTCGGGTTGCAAATTAGGTAGATTACCATCCGGCACGGGTACAATCGTCATAAGCGCCCAGTAGAGCAAAAGTAGTCCGGCACTAATCCACGCTTGACTGCGCCAGTCGCGCACGTACACGAA
Organism: uncultured Saprospiraceae bacterium; assembly: GCA_964549655.1. Taxonomy (GTDB): domain Bacteria; phylum Bacteroidota; class Bacteroidia; order Chitinophagales; family Saprospiraceae; genus JADJNW01. Next base: position 16,294 of record CAZJXN010000055.1, on the reverse strand, counting down.
GATAAGCGAACAGCAAAAATAGACCAACGCAATGCGTTGCAACACGCCGGGAATGCGGAGGTTGGCAAAATCAAATTTTGGAAAAGCCGCCAGAAACAAGCCCAACCCAAAAATAATAAGCGTACGCCGCAAGATTTTAAGCATAATCTGCTGCCGATTTGCGCCAGCATCCAGCCTTCTTCCAAGTGCTAACGGAATAGCAACGCCGACGATAAATAGGAAAAACGGAAACACCCAATCGGTGGGCGTAGCACCGTGCCAATCTGCGTGCAGCAAAGGCGGATAGACGTATTCCCAACTTCCAGGCGTATTCACCAAAATCATGCCTGCGATGGTGATGCCGCGAAAAATGTCGAGGGCGAGGATACGGTCATTCTGTTCCATGTTTGTAAGTGTCTCGTTTAAAGTTTTTTGTTGCTCGTTTGACGTTTCTAAAATCTAAAGTCTATTCTCTATTGTCTGGCATCTGGCATCTTGCTTAGAAGTTGGAGTTTGGAAGTTTGGGAGTTTTACGTTTGAGAATTTAAACAGATATGCAGGAAAGGTAAGGATTTAAATGGAAAAATAAGTGTGTACATACCTTTTCTTGCATTCCTGGCGTTTTAATAACTGCATAGCTAAAATAGCTAAACATATTTATGGGATTGTTAGAATCGCCGGAGTAGCCCTTGAGCAGCTTCGGCGATTTATTTTAAACGTACCACAGGCTTCCGGCCTGAACCCGTCCTACCGCATTCAGGCTGTTCATCTATCGTGTGCTGGGCTCCATCTAAAAAATTAGCTCCTTTTCCATCATATATTCTTCTTTGTGTCATAAAAAAAATGCAATATGCTAAAAAACATTACATCTTCCTTCGCGCAAGCCTTAGAAAGCATCCGCTCCCATTTCTTTCATACTTTTTTATCTATTCTCGGCATCGTGATTGGTGTGGGAGCGTTAGTAGCGATTTTGTCGCTCATAGATGGGATGGAACAGTATGCAAATGAGCAGATTAGCACGACAACGGATTTGAAAACGATTGCCATTCATACCCAAACCCATAAAGAAATAGATCATATTCGGATTGCGAAAGATACGTTTGCGGTTTTAAATGTAGAAGATTTCAACGCCCTTTTAAAAAGTTTGAAGGGTGTAAATAAAGGCGCGCTCAACACCTACCAATCAGAGCAAATCAGCGTCGAAGGTATTTCCAAACAAACCGCTGCTTTTGTAAATGCCACCACGCCACTTGCAGAAGCAGATTTCAAAATCGCATTTGGAGCGTTATTTACATCCACACATTTACAAAATAAAGATTCCGTAGCCGTTATTAATTATCATTTAGCAAAACAACTCGTAGGCGAAGGCAACCAAAATAATCTTTTAAATAAAGTCATTCAAACCAAAGATTTACACGTAAGAATAGTTGGCATTCTAAAAGAAGATAAATCTCGCAATGCGCAATTACACGTTCCTATTACACTTTTGTCAGCAGCAGCGTTACAAGCAGCTCCGCCTACCGCTTATATGGAAGCAAAATCAGTGGAGCAAGTAGCCGATTTAAAAACGCCAATTGAGGCGTGGTTAAAGAATCGTTACCCAACTTTACACAAGGATTTTGAAGTGATGTCCAATGAATTTCGGGTGAAGCAAGTGGCGCAAGGATTTTTATTATTTCGAGTTGTAATGGGCTTGATTGTTGGCATTTCTATTCTTGTGGGCGGCATTGGTGTGATGAATGTGCTGTTGATTTCCGTCACCGAACGCACGTCCGAAATAGGCATTCGCAAAGCGATGGGTGCCAATCGGGGCGATATTCGGCGGCTGTTTTTATCAGAATCTATTGTGATTTCGCTGTTGGGAAGTATGCTTGGCTTACTCCTGGGCGTGTTAGTTACATTGGTAGCGATTCCTATCATAAAAGCATTTATTGATGTTCCATTTCAGGCAGCTTATACTTGGAATACGTTTTTAATTATAACAATTATCGCGGTGTTGATTGGCGTTATTTTTGGCACGTATCCGGCAATGAAAGCGGCACGGCTGGACCCCGTGGAAGCGATACGACGCGAGTAGCACAGTAGCACAGGCTTCCAGCCTGACTCCGTCCCCCAGCCTTCAGGCTGTATAAAACAAGTTAAAAAATTATATTCCAACTCAGTAAACATCAAAACTGCAAAACATTTAAAAATCACTCCTTATGAAATCCCTAACTTTAGTTCTAATCACAATGGCTTTCTTACATTTCAAACTATTCAGCCAAGTCAAAAACACATTACATCCCATCGCAGGCTTCGACCAAGCCCAATTAGACACCATCGCCAAGTACCTTGCCGATTTTCCAAACAATACGCAGCTATCCATCGCCATTATAAAAGGTGGGAAAGTACAATATTTAGGTGTAACACGACAAGCGGACATCTTGCAAACTATTGAAAATCAGCAAGCTCAAACTGGTCGTACAGTAATTTACGTTTTTTTAGTTTAAATAGTCCCTGATATTATAAATGAAAGCCGCTGTTTAATGGCAGCTTTTATTTTTGTAAGCCTATTCTCTATAATATATTTAAAAAGCTATCTTTGAAATACACGAAACAATATCCTTTTGTTTAAAATGAAAATCATCACCTGGAATTGCAACATGGCTTTCCGCAAAAAAGCCGCCATTATTTTGACGCATCAGCCGGATATTTTAATCATTCCAGAATGTGAATGTCCCGATAAATTAATTTTTCCATCCGATATACCAAAACCAACGGATATGCTATGGCTTGGTAATAATCTCCACAAAGGACTCGCCATTTTTTCTTACTGCGATTTTCGATTTAAAGTGTTAGACGTTCATAATGAAGCCTTTAGAATGATTGTACCTATCTCGGTGACAAGTTCAAATTTTGATTTCACCTTGTTTGCAATCTGGGCAAATAACCCAACTGACCCCGATGGAGCATACATCACACAAGTTTGGAAAGCACTCGATTGTTATGACCACTTATTACAAAATACAAAAACAATACTCGCCGGAGACTTCAATAGCAACACCATGTGGGACCGAAAACGCCGCGTGAGCAATCATTCCAACGTCGTAAAACGCTTGGAAGAAAAGGGTATTTATAGCGCATATCATTTGTATCACAAGCAATTACAAGGCAAAGAACAACATTCAACGCATTATTTATACCGCCATCTGGACAAACCTTATCATTTGGACTATTGTTTTGTATCTGCTGATTTAACGCAACAATTACAATCTGTAGAAGTTGGAACGCATGATTTTTGGTCGAAATATAGTGACCACGTACCGGTGATAGTGACGTTTAGAAATGTCATTTGAAATTGTTCTTTATTTGAACGTCTACAAAGGTTATCTGTTCCTGTTGAAGCATAAAACCGCTTTTTACAATGCCAATTTTTGATGTATCTAATCCTTTACAGTTTCTATTCGCTGCACTCGGTGTTTCGTTTTTCGTATTTCTGCGGTATATTATCATAGCTGGTAGTTTTTATCTTTTCTTTTATATTTTTGCAAAAAAACATTACACGCACCGCAAAATCAATTTTCAATTGCGCCGCCCCGGTCAGTCTTGGAAAGAAATCAAGTGGTCGGCGCTCACGTCGCTGGCGTTTGGTGTCACGGGCGCACTGCTCCTGCTCACCTGGCAAAAGGGCTACACTCGAATTTATAATGACTTTGATGATTATGGCTACATTTATTTACTATTTAGTTTAGTCGCTGCTTTACTCGCCCACGAGACTTATTACTACTGGCTACACCGCTGGATGCACCGACCAAAAGTTTTTAAAATTGTGCATAAAGTGCACCACGACAGCATCGTCACCTCGCCTTGGACTTCCTTTTCCTTTCATCCGCTCGAATCTATTTTACAAGCGATTTTAGTGCCCGTTCTTGTTTTTATTTTGCCTTTACATTACACTGTTGTCTTTTTGACGCTCACGCTCATGACGATTTCCGCTACGATCAATCACCTCAATATTGAAATTTATCCAAAAGGCACGGCGGAAAACTGGTTTGGCAAATGGTTCATCGGCGCCACGCATCACAGCCTTCACCATGCCGAGTACCGCACCAATTATGGCTTGTACTTTACGTTTTGGGATAAGTGGATGCGTACGGAAAGTGGAAAGTTTAAAGAACGATTTCGAGAGAAGACAAATTTTTAGACTTTAGACGATAGATTTTAGACATTAGAGCTGAAATTCTATAAATGTAATTGTCTAAAATCTATCGTCTAACACCTAAAGTCTTTTAAAAAATATGAAACAACTCTTATTCGCCATCTTAACTATTTGTCTATTAGCCACTTGCCAACAACAAGAAACCGCCGACACTATCTTCCTAAACGGCAATATCTACACCGTTAATGAAAAACAGCCTCGCGCGGAAGCCCTCGCTGTGCGGGACGGAAGAATTATAGCAATTGGAAACAATGCAGATATCGAAAAATTAAAAGGAGAAACTACCGAAGTCATTGATTTACAGGGCAATTTCGTCATGCCGGGCTTTATCGAAGGGCATGGACACTTCGCTGGTTTGGGAAATAGTCTGATGAATTTGAATTTTTTGAAATCGAAAAGCTGGAACGACATTGTGGCGATGGTGGCAGAAAAAGCGAAAACGGCAAAACCCGGCGAGTGGATTGTGGGGCGCGGCTGGCATCAGGAAAAATGGGAAACGCCACTCGATAAGCAAGTATTGGGCTACCCGTACCACGATGCTTTGAGTGCGGTATCGCCGAATAATCCCGTGATGCTGCGGCACGCGAGCGGTCATGGTTTGTTTGCAAATGCAAAGGCGATGGAAATAGTTGGAGTGAGTAAAGAAACGCCGAACCCGACAGGCGGCGAGATTGTGCGGGACTCCCGCGGCGAGGCTATTGGCGTGTTTGAAGAGCGGGCAATGAGCATTATCGGGCAGGCTTATCAAGCGTATCGGGATTCTTTGTCGGAAGAAGCGAAGAAAGAAGAATGGTTGAAAAGCATTGAATTGGCGGAGCAAGAGTGTTTGTCGAAAGGCGTGACGAGTTTTCAAGATGCAGGTGCGTCGCAGCAGGAAATCCAGTGGTATAAAGAATTGGCAGAAAATGGAGAATTAGACTTGCGATTGTGGGCGATGATTCGACACCAATATCCAGAATTAAAAGATAAACTCGGTGGCTTGCCGATTATCAACGCAGGGAATAATTTTTTCACTTGTCGAGCGATTAAATCGGAAGTGGACGGCGCACTTGGCTCGTTTGGCGCGTGGTTGCTGCGTCCTTATTCAGATAAAAGTGATTTTCATGGTCAAAATACGACTCCAATTGAAAACGTGGATGCTATTGCAAAATTAGCGATGGACCATGATTTGCAATTCTGCGTACACGCTATCGGCGACCGCGCGAATCGGGAGGTTTTGAATATTTTTGAAAAAAGTTTTAATAACAATTCCAATAAAAAAGACCTGCGCTGGCGCATTGAACACGCGCAACATCTTGATCCTGCGGACATTCCACGCTTCGCTAAAATGGGCGCGATTGCTTCCATGCAAGGCATTCACTGCACGTCGGATGCGCCGTTCGTAGTCAAACGCCTCGGCGAACAACGCGCTCGAAACGGCGCGTACGCTTGGCGCGCCCTCTTGGATGCCGGCGCGGTGGTGAGCAATGGCACGGATGCGCCAGTAGAAGATGTGAGTCCGCTGGAAAGTTTTTACGCCACCGTCACACGCAAACGTTTCGCGGCACCGAATATCGAATTTTTTCCAGAACAGAAATTGACGCGCGAAGAGGCGATTCACTCGTACACGCTGGCTTGCGCCTATTCAGCATTTGAAGAGAAAGATAAAGGTTCGCTGGAAGTGGGGAAATTTGCGGATTTAGTGATTTTATCCAAAGATTTATTGAAATGTTCGGAGGAAGAAATCTTACAAACGAAAATTATAATGACCGTGGTGAATGGGAAAGGGAAGTATAAGGGAGGATAAAAAAGAGGATAGGAGGATAGGAAGATTGGAGGATTCTCTTTTCGCTTGGTCTTTCCGTTGTATTAAAGTGTTTGGGTGTTATCGTGTTTTTGTCACGCTCCACTTTGTCTCTTGGTCACATTTTCGCTCGGTCATCCTATTTTCCTATCCTCCCATCCTCTTTTTTATCCTCCTATCTTCCATTTTTCCTATCTTCGCAAAATGTTAATTTTGCAAAATGGAATCCATCAACACGTTCATAGCACAAGCCAAAGCATTTTTACAGACCCTCACGCCTACGCATTGGGCGATTATCGGAGGCGTTTTTTTGGTACTAATTTTAATTCCAATTATTGCTTCGAGTAATCGGAAGCGGCGGTTGCGCAAGTTTGCACCGCAGTTGGCAGTTGAATCCTTCCAGATTTCGCCCCTTGGCAGAGATGCTTTTTTTAAAATTCGGAATACCGGAGAGTTGGCTACGTTAGTGTCGCTTTTTATTCGCGGCAGACGGGATATTGTATTTAAAAATGCGTTTGTAGGACATGAATTGCACAAAGATAAAAGTTATAGTATTTTAATGGAAGCGGCAGCGAAAGATAGAATCGAAACAAATTTTACGATTGAATTAAATTATTTAGACCGCGTTGGGAATGTGTATAAACAAGCCTTTGATTTGAATAATAAAACTGCAAAACAACCAAAATTAGTGAAAGGTAAGAGGTGAAACGTGAATGGTGAAACGGAAACCCCGAATCACAAATCACGATTCCCCAATCACAATTAAACAAATCACCGTTGACGAATCACAATTCCCAAATCACCAATCACAATTTACCAATTAAATGAAAGTAGATATTCTCGCTATTGGCGCACATCCCGACGATGTGGAACTCAGTTGTAGCGGTACGATTTTACGGCATTTGGCACAAGGCAAAACCGTTGGCTTGCTCGACCTCACACGCGGCGAACTCGGTACACGTGGCTCCGCTGACATCCGCGATACGGAGGCGGCGAAGGCGGCGCAATTGATGGGGGCTGCTTTTCGTAAAAACTTGCGCATGGCAGACGGCTTTTTTGAACACAATCGGGAGAATATTGTGAAAATCGTGGAAGTGATACGTTGGTGTCAGCCAGAAATTATATTGGCAAATGCCTTGAGCGACCGCCATCCTGACCACGGAAAAGCGGCTAAACTCGTGGCAGATGCTTGTTTTCATTCGGGTTTAATTAAAATTCTAACGCACGATGAAAATGGTAATTTGCAAGACCGTTGGCGACCCAAAGCATTATATCATTACATCCAAGACCATAATTTGAAACCGGATTTTGTGGTGGATATTACATCTTACATGAATAAAAAAATTGAATTGGTCTTAGCATTTCGCTCGCAGTTTTATATTCCTGATGATAAAGAATTTGAAAAAGAATTGAGTTCGCCTATTTCTGGAAAGGATTTTGTAGATTTTTTGCGGGCTAAGGCTCAAAATTATGGTCGAATTGCCAATTTCGACTATGCCGAAGGTTTCAACGCAGCGCGTACGCCGGGTGTTATTGACTTATTTGATTTGGTATAATTTTTCGTTTCTCGTTTGAGGTTTACTAACGTCAAAGGAGGACCTCAAATAATAAACATTAAATGGGAACGTCAAGTAGAAAAAACTCAAACGAAAAACAAGAAATCTCAAACACTTACTGTTTCCATTTTTTTTAATAAATCATTGATAATCACCTCGCCATGATTGCGCGTATTTTCTATAAATAAGCGATTGGTTTCCATCCCAGCACAGAGTACGCCTGCCAGATACACGCGCGGGAGTGAGGTTTCTAAAGTTTCCGAGTCGTGAATAGGGATGCGTGGTTCTTGTGCCGGAATGTCAATACCCAATTTTTCTAAAAATGAGTAATCTGGCAAATAGCCAGTCATTGCTAACACAAAATCATTTTCGATGGTGAACTCGCCGTCCGCATTTTGTAAAACAACTTCCGTTGGACGTATTTCTTTGATAGTGGTATGAAAATAAGCTTTTATACTTCCTTCTTTAATACGATTGTCAATATTGGGGCGAATCCAGTATTTCACGCCTTTATAAATTTCTCCTTCGCGGATGACCATCGTAACTGCTGCCCCTTTTTGCCACGTTTCGAGCGCCACGTCACAAGCGGAATTGGCAGCGCCTACCACCAGCACTTTTTGTCCCATGTATTGATGGGCATCATCGTAGTAATGCGTCACTTTTGGTAGGTCTTCACCAGTTACGCCCATGAGTCGGGGTGTATCATAAAAACCAGTTGTTATTATAACCGAACGCGTCAGATATTTTTCTTTACTCGTTTGAACTAAATAATCATCGCCCATCGGCTGCATACTTTCCACTGCTTCATATAATCTTACATTTAAATCCCAGCTTTGTGCAATGCGGCGATAATATTCTAAGGCTTCTCTTCGAGTTGGCTTTTCTACATGAGAAATAAAGGGTGTATCGCCGATTTCAAGCAGCCGCGAGGTAGAAAAAAAAGTCATATTCGCAGGGAAATGATAAATGGAATTGACCAGTACGCCTTTTTCTAAAACGATATAATTCAAACCCGCTTTCTTAGCAGAAATGGCACAATTCAAACCCGTAGGACCGCCGCCGATAATGACTAAATCGAGGTGTTGCATAACAAATGCTTTGTTTTTTTTGTAGAACACCGATACGACCTGTGGAGTTTTAATATAATGAATAATGAATAATGAAACTGAGGGAGGCTTAGGAAACTTTAAAAGTTTCCTAAGCCTCCATGACCTGTGTTTTCATTCTTTCATTCCTTCTTATGATTCCAGCAATCGGGACAACGGCGGCAAAAATTCCTCTCGTTTGAGCGGTTTGGTGAGCAATGTTTTTACCCCCAATTCATAAAAAAACGATTTATCTGTTTCGGAAAACGCAGCAGCTAAAGCTATAATTTTTGTAGGCTTCCTAACATTTAGTTGGCGAATAAATTTTATCGAACTTAAAACAGGTGATTGAATATCAATCAGTAATATGTCGTATTTTTTTTCATTATATTTTTGAATGCCTTTTTCAAGATCGCTTACAAAGTCGAGATCAATAGGCGGAAGGCTGGACGAGCGGATCATGCGCTTGATATCAATCTGCATAATCGGTTGATGCTCAATGACGAGCATAGTCGCAGGGTTGTTAGAAGGATCACTCTCTTCATTTTCTTCTTGCTGATATCTTTCCAACGGAAGTTTCAGCTCAATGTCCTGATTTTTAGAGCTACGAATGCTGCCGCCCAGCATTTTCAGAATTTTTGTAAGGCGCAGCATACTTGTACGCAAGCTTTCTTCAACGGTGGAAGAGGGTTGACTTTGCCACACAATTTTCAATCGCTCGGTTAACTCCTTGCGTTTATGCAACGCTGTCATTCGTTTAGAAGCAACTAAAATAATGCGAAGTGTATCTGGATTTTCGCTTATAAAATGGATATGTAAAGCCTCGTTTTCCGTACGGTATTTCAAAAGGATGTGAATGCTATTAAAAATCAATAAGGATAATAATCGCTCATCTGTATAAAATTGCTCGGCTAACCGTTCGTCCCATTGTGTAAATAATTGCACCCTTTCTTCTAAAGCCTTTAACTTAAGTAAACGTTCAATCTCATCCTTCCAGTCCGATAACTGTACTAACTCGCGCTGCGTACGCAAGGTAGCAAGGGTAGCAGTATTCATTTGTTTATAGGCTAAATCTGTCAAACCAATGATAGCCAGTTTTGATTCTTTTGCTATTTCCGCATAAATTGGGTCATCCAATTTTTCTACCTGTTCTATATAATTTTGTAACTTAGAAAGCGGCTTTCGCATCTGGCTACTCAGGTGAGATAAAGTTTCGGGAAGATTATCAGAGGAACTTGTCACATTGATAGCGGCACTTTCGGTCTTTTTTATAGCTGTAACATCTTGCAGGATACCAATCAACAAAATCTTGCCGGAAGCCTCCTCTGAAGTTACTTCTCCTTTTAGGAGTAAATGTTTTACCCTACTATTACTAATCACTGCGCGATGTTCTACCTGAAAAGCTTTACCATTTTTACCGGCTTCCTGAAAAGCATTATTGACAAGCTCGAGATCTTCTGAATGAATAGTACGCAAGTAATCAGAGAACTTAGGGGAGAAACTTTTCGGGTGGTATCCTAAGAGTTCGTATGTTTTGTCGGACCACATCATGTCATTATTTAACACATCCATTTCCCATTCTCCCAGCAAGGCAAGTTGATTTAATTGTAAAAGCCGCTGCTCCCGATTGCGAAGATTCCACAGATCTTCTTGCAGCTTCACTTGTGCTTTGTAGCGAAGTATAGCGTGGCGAATGGCGTGTACGAGTTGTTTCTCATCAAAATTATTTTTCACCAAAAAATCTTGTGCGCCAGCCTGTATTGTTTTTATTCGCAGTACGTCATTGTCGTAGGCGGTAAGCACAATCACTGGCACGTTGTGTACGTCCGTCTTAAAAACACGCAAGGTATTATAGCCGGCTGAATCTACCAGCCCAAGGTCGAGCAACACAATATCAATCTTATGATGCCGTATCATGTCTAATCCATCTTGTAGCGAGTGCGTTTTGTATAGGCGATGGTCATAGTCGGCTTGCTCAAGGTAAGTTTCGATGAGTTCGATGTGGGCTATTTTATCTTCTATCAGTAGTATATGTTCCATTGTGTAAATGTTTTTGCGTGGTTATGAGGCAGTTGCCATCATGCCCTTGTAGGTAATAACACGGTATCGAACCAAAAAACTTCAAGATGCTTTATTTTTTCAAAAAAATGATCAATATCTATCGGTTTGACAATATAACAATTTGCGTGCAAGTTGTAACTTTCAGTTACGTCTTTCTCCGCACTCGAAGTAGTGAGTACAATTACTGGAATCCGCTTCAGCGTATGATCAGATTTAATCTCTTTCAAAAAGCTTATGCCATTCCAATGCGGAAGATTCAAATCCAGTAAAATCATGTCGGGCAAGCTATCGGGTACATTGCGCAAGTAATGAAGTGCATCCATTCCATTGTGCATTACCTCCATGCGTACCGGTGTTACGCATCGCTCAAATGCCTCTCTGGTCAACTCCACATTGGCGAGGTTATCCTCCACCAATAGTATGTTGACGCGGTTTTTGTAATTCTCCACGTATGTCAGTCTTAATGGTCTTTGCTAAAAAAAATAATTGGCTACTTTTGGGGCAAGTAGTTTAATGTGTGTGTGTGTTTGGTAAAAAGTGAAACAAATATATCAATTATGTACAATTTTATAGCGATACAAACGCTTTTTGATGATTATCTTTCGCAACATTTTTTCCAACAAGCGCCTTCTGAGCTGTACGAGCCGGTGAATTACATTTTACAATTGGGCGGAAAACGCCTACGACCCGCGCTGTTGCTGATGAGTACGCAGCTATTCGATACCGATATTCAAAAAGCACTTCCGGCAGCGTATGCCGTAGAAATATTTCATAATTTTAGTCTGGTGCATGATGACATCATGGATGAGGCGCCGCTGCGACGTGGTAAACCGACCGTACATCATCAGTACAATATAAATACCGGCATCCTCAGCGGCGATGTCATGCTCATTTATGCCTATGAATATTTGCTTAAAACAGAAAACCCATCCATTATAAAAGACATTGTACAAATTTTCAATCGTTTTGCCATTGAAGTGTGCGAAGGGCAACAGTTGGATATGAATTTTGAGCAACAATCGGATGTAACGATTGCCCAATATATAAAAATGATTGAATTGAAAACGGCGGCACTCATCGGCGGCGCACTGGAATTGGGGGCACTCATTGGCGGCGCTTCCCGCGAGGATGCCGCACACTTGGCGGCTTTTGGTCGAAATGCGGGCATCGCTTTTCAATTGCAAGACGACTTATTGGATACCTTCGGCGACCCCGAAAAAGTAGGTAAAAAACCAGGCGGTGATATTGTTCAAAATAAAAAAACGTACCTGATTATCAAAGCATTAGAAATAGCAGACCCCACCACACGCGCCGAGCTTTTACAATGGATGACAATGCCTACGACCCATAATGCTGAAAAAATACAGCGGGTCACTTCTATTTTAAAAGATCTGAATATTCCAACAATTGTAGAAGACGTGAAAACGGATTTTATGCAAAAAGCGTACGCTCATTTCGCGCTAATAAAAGGCTCAGAAGTTGTAAAAAAAGAGTTGTTGGAACTGGCGGACAAGCTGGCGAATCGGACGTTTTAATCATGTGATTTGTGATTTGTGATTTGTGATTTGTGATTTGTGATTTGTGATTTGTGAAACTTGATGAGGGCTACAATTCACCAATTACAATTTACTAATCACCAAAAAAAAGGAGCAACCACCGAAGCGGCTACTCCCCACACTATGAAACACTATATTCTTCGTTGTAAAATGGTGTGCCGATAAAGCAAAAATAAACCGAATCCGTATGATTGTGATTTTCAATGCTAAATTAGAAAGTTTTTGCAGCTCGACAGATTAATTTTTTGCATATATTTCAAGAATCCAGCGTTTTAGGTCATTCTGGTTGTAAAAAAATTTTACCGTTCCACCATTCGCGTTCGATGACGGCTTTATTTTTTTCATAAAACTTCAAAGCCGGCTCGTTCCAGTCCAACACTTGCCATTTTACCAAACGACAACCCGCCTGCCGTGCCACTTCCAAAAATGCATCAAACAACAATTGTCCCGCACCATAACGCCGATACGCTTCAAACACCACAAAATCTTCGAGGTACAGCATCTTGCCTTTCCAAGTAGAATATGCCATGTAATACATTGCCATGCCAGCCACCTGTGCATCCACTTCTGCAATAAGCGCATCATAAATACCCGCTTCAAAGTCACGCTCGTACTCTTCCACCGTCGCAATGTGTTGATCCTCCGCTCGTTCGTAGATGGCGAGTTCGCGCACGAGCGCGTGCATAGCGGGCACATCCGCCACCGTCGCTTTCCGAATTGTAATTTGCATAATGAAATTCGTAATTCATAGGACACTGATAGTTAGGATATTTAAGATAATTTCATGATTGATTTAAAATAATATAAAAATCATAAATAAACAGAATTATCATAAAAATCAGTGTCCTATTCGTTCTAAACTATTGAATGACAACTAACTGTTTCGTTTCTACTTGATTTCCAACCGTCAACTTCACCAAATACGTGCCAGAAGCAAGTGCTGATATATTTTCATTATAAACACCTGCCGTTTGTCGTGCCTGTGTAATGGTTTGTAATTTTTGACCGATTATATTATATATTTCCAAACTTACTACATCGCTTTTTTCCAAAGTGTAATAAACCTGCGCAGTGCCAGCAGTTGGATTCGGAGCAATCGTCAAGTTAAATTCATTTTTTACCACTTCATAAGCAGCAGTCGTCGTCTGAGAAGCACGCGTTATTTTTACAGTCGTATAAAGCCGATATTCACCGGGTGTAAAGGAAAGCGATTGGGTCGGGCTATTAATGAGTAAACTATCACCTGTGAAATACTCGTACCACCAGCCGCTTTTTGGAAACGCATTCAGAATTTGTGCATTTGTAACACCGAAATTGCCCTGTACAGCCACGTCCATCGTAGGATGCGTCAGGTGAATGGTTTTTTGAAAACCGCCTACATTGAGTTGAAAGTTAGTCGTATTAAAAACTTCGTACTGCTTTTTTAAATGAATTAAATCGCGCGTTACATCAAATAATTTACGCCGATTGGCATCCTTGTAATAATCCCACCGAATCGGTTTTAAATCAAGGCGACAATTGTTACTAATCGTCCCGTTCTGACAATTATTAATCGAAAAATCGTAGCCCACTTCGCCAAATTGCCACAGCATTTTCGGACCCGGAATGGTGTAAAAAAATACGTTGGCGAGTTCTGCCCGCTTTAAAGCCGTTGGAAGTGTTTTTACATTGTAATTAGCGGCAGCATTGCCAAATTGAATATTTTTATATACCATTCTTTCTTCGTCGTGACTTTCGATGTAAGCGACTAAGTGCGGATTCGTCCAGCCGCGACTTCTGTAAGATGCATCTGTAAGATTAGAATTATAACCCAGCGAAGCCTCCAAATATTGATTGTGCACGCCGCCGCCTGCCCACAGCATCATGCCATAATCTGCCAATTCTTTGTCTTCTCGGTTCTCTGCAAAATGTTCCATGATGGCGTACGCGCCCGGCGTGGTTGCCCATACTACATCTGCATAATGTTTTAAAATGGCTATTCTACTCGCATCATAATTGCCCCAAGCGCCTACATCGGTATTAAATGTCTGTGTAAAACCTTTTGATAAGTCAAAGCGGAAACCGTCCACACGGAATTCACTAAGCCAATGACGCATCACGCGATCTACATAATCTTTCGTAGCCTGACTTTCATGATTGAAATCAAACCCGACATTGAACGGATGTTTCGCTTCAGGATTTAACCAAGGATTATTTGCAGCCGGACGGTTATTCGGTCCATCCCAATACAATTGCGCCAGTGGGCTTTCGCCAAAAGCATGATTATAAACCACATCCAAAATCACGGCAATCCCGCGCTTGTGACATTCGTCTACAAAACGTTTCATTTCATTGATTGTACCGTAATATTTATCCAAAGCCATGTGAAACGACGGATTGTAACCCCAACTATTATTACCTTCAAATTCATTCACGGGCATCAATTCTATTGCATTTACACCCAATCTTTGTAAATAACCCAAGGTGTCTATTAAAGTCGCATAATCATGTCTTGCAACAAAATCCCGAATCAATAATTCATACACCACGAGTTTCTGCTTTTCAGGGCGTTGAAAATTGGTCGTTTGCCACGCATATTGCGGTGCGCCGGGTTGTAAAAGCGTCACGTTTCCAGTCGTTTTATCTTTCGGATAAGCAGGTAAATTGGGGTACGTCACCGCCGGAATAAACGAGTCATCATTGGGGTCGAGAATCAAGGTACTGTAAGGGTCTGCGATGCGAATAGTGCCATCCACGAGATATTGATACGTATAATTTTGACCAGCCGTCAAGCCCCCAATTTCAATCCAAAAAGTATTGCCATCCACACTTTTCGTCATCTGATAATTGGTATTCGGATTCCAATTATTAAAATCACCCAACACGAATACATATTTTTTATTCGGTGCATATAACGCTAATCTAACTTTGGTATTATTTTCTAAAAAAGTAGCACCCAACAACGTACCGGCAGGCGGATTGGCAGCCGCAATCGTAGCAGGCACGGCATACGTAAAAGTGGTCGTCTGCGTGTTGGAGCCACTTACCGCGCGTATCTCTACAGTGTGCGTTCCAGCGGTGGCGACATTTAAAGTGTAATTTAGAATACTTCCGGTCGTCTGCGTCAGTTGCGTTCCGTTGTCAGTTACGGTAATTGTTGCATTTTCAGAAGCCGCTAATTGGATGTTAATGGTTTCACCAATTTCTTTTATCAAAGTGGTGCTGGATGGGCTGAGTAGCAGCGTTGTAAATGGTTGATTTGCAGGATAAACCGGATAAAAAATATCCACGCCGCCTGTCTCTTTGCCTTCTTTGGAACCCGTGCCATTGCGGAAAACCAATGCTAATTTTAAAATTTCTTCACCCGCTGGCACACCATAATAGCTGCGAATAGAAGGGGTAATCGCATAACTATACAAATTGGGTTTGCCCGGCACGGGTGTCATTTTCCAAGCGGGATTGGTTACGCCCCAAGTCGTTTTTACATATTTCCAACCGCCATTACTCGTGTTGGTAACAACGCCCGTGTGTACGTAAACATCACAAGCACAGTCTTTTAAACCAGCCGTACCTTTGGTCGCATCAAAATAAATGGTAACAGGTTGGTCCGCTTTAGGGAAGTATGGCTCGGTATAAACCACTTGCGCCAATAGCGCGTTGCAACAACAGATTATAATAAAAAATGTAAAGTTTACTAATTTCAACATGATATTCGATTTTTTAGGAAAATGGTTATCAACTCATTTTAAACGCTCTTATATCCGCGTTCCCATCATTGTATTAAGGGCGCGTAATATCAGTTATTAAACAAAAGTAAAATTTGAATGTCGAAAAACAGCAAAATACTCCTGCCAAAAAACGACAAATATGCAAAAACAAAAACCTCCTTGCCGAGAGCCGGTAGGAGGTTTTTTTGTCATCTAATATCAGTTAACTATTTCGATACTACATAAGTACCTGATAGTTAAATCATTTCGTCAAAATCAGTAACGTTTTTTGTAGCCCCCGCTGTCGCCATCGCCACCACGACCATAGCCGCCGCCGCTTCCACCACGGTCGCCACCACCACCGTAACCGCCGCCGCCGCCGCCACGACC
>CAZJXN010000054.1:11003-29570 GCA_964549655.1 uncultured Saprospiraceae bacterium | reverse complement strand
TACACTGTAAAGTAAGTTTTTTGATATGCTTTTTGCATAAAAAAAATGTAAGGAGCATAAAAAAAGTCCGCTTAAATCCGCGTTCCAATTAATGCAATACGGGCTACAAAAAGTAACCTTATGTAAATAGTCTCTTGTTCTATTGTATTACATTCTATCTTGTAGAATTTTTAAACGAAACAAGTTTCGTTGTTACTCGCCCGCCTCTTCCAGTTCCAACTGCGCCACTTCCCACGTCTGCATCGCTTCTTGTAGCACTTTTTTCTTTTGGTCGAGCGTATTCATTATTTTTTTAGAATCAGGTTTATTATAAAAATCTACATCTGCCATTTGAGCTTCTATTTTTGCAATTTCTTCCTCGAGGCGTTCAATATTTTTTTCGGCATTGCTTACATTGCGTTGCAGGCGCTTGCGGTCGTCAAAATTCAATTCTTTCTTTTCAGCCCCATTTACACTTCCGTTCGACTTGCCATTTTTAGTGCTCAATTCTACGTCCCGCATATTATCCAGCGCACGCTTTTCGAGAAACGCATTTACATCTCCAATATAATCATATAATTGTCGGTCGCGGAATTCAAGCGTACGATTGGTCAACCCTGCTAAGAATTCTCGGTCGTGCGATACCACAATCATCGTCCCATCATAATCCAACAATGCTTGTTTTAGAATATCTTTAGAAATAATGTCCAAGTGATTCGTCGGTTCGTCCAGCACCAGCAGGTTGAAAGGCTTGAGCAACATACACGCCAGCGCCAGCCGCGCCCGTTCTCCACCAGAAAGCACCGTCACTTTTTTGTCTGCATCTTCGCCGCTGAACATGAACGCACCCAGGATATTGCGCAAGCGCGTACGCATTTCGGGTGGAGCCGCCGCTTCCATCGTTTGCAGCAAAGTCATGGTCGGGTCTAATACATCCGATTGATTTTGAGCATAATAGCCGATAGACACATTATGACCAAGCGTTATACTTCCATCCGTGAGCGATACTTGTTTGACAATCATTTTTGCCAAGGTCGTTTTGCCTTGTCCATTTTGCCCTACGAATGCGATGCGGTCGCCACGGTCCAGCTTGATGTCCACACCGTTCAAAATATTTTTTTCACCATAGGTTTTCACTACGTGTTTGCCTTCTACTACGACCTGCCCAGAGCGCGGTGCTTCTGGAAATCGCAAGTTCATCGCCGCCACGTCTTCCTCGTCTATCTCAATGCGCTCCATCTTATTCAACTGCTTTTGCATAGATTTTGCCATCGTGCTCTTGTTGGCTTTCGCCATAAATCGGTTAATGGTTTTTTCCTTTTGTGCAATGACGCGCTGCTGATTTTCGAAAGAAGACTGCAATTTTTCGCGGCGTTCGCGGCGCAATTCTACATATTTGCTATAAGACGTTTTATAATCAAACACTTTTCCTAATTCAATCTCCACCGTGCGATTGGTGATATTATCCAAAAATTGCTTATCGTGCGAGATGAGAATAATCGCTCCAGGATATTCTTTCAAAAAGCCTTCCAGCCAGATAATAGATTCAATATCAAGGTGATTCGTAGGTTCGTCCAATAGCAGATAATCAGGGCGTTGCAACAACATTTTCGTTAATTCTACCCGCATTTGCCAGCCACCACTGAATTCGCTGGTTTGCCGGTCAAAATCGGCCGCTTTAAAACCCAAACCCTTCAACACGCGCTCCGCACTCGCCTGCATATCCTCGCCACCGAGCAAGTGAAAACGGTCATTCAAATGCGAAAAATCTTCAAGCAATTTAAAATAAGAGTCACTTTCATAATCCGTGCGCCGCTCTATTTCTTTATGCACGTCTTCCAGTTGCTTTTCCAACTTTCGTAATTCGTCAAACGCCGTGAGCGTCTCTTCCATCACAGTTTTGCCTTTTGGCATATTCATTTCTTGGTGCAAAAAACTAAGCGTACTTCCCGAAGGACGAGTGATATTGCCTTCGTCAGACGTTTGCTCGCCTGCCAAGATTTTTAGAAACGTAGATTTTCCGGCACCGTTTCGCCCGACCAATCCCACGCGGTCGCGCGCGCCAATCACGACGTTGATGTGGTCAAACAGAATTCTGCCGCCGTATTGTACAAATATATTAGAAGCTGTTATCATTTGATTTAATCCTTCATTTTTTCAAGCCGCAAAGATAGAAAGATTTGCTGATTTGCCAATATGCTGGTGTGCTAATTGTAGGGCAAACGCACCAAAATTATGGATGATTTTGAAAAAGTTGAATGGGTATAGCATTGGCATATCGGCACATTAGCACATTAATTCTTCGCTTTCTCCAATGTAAATCCAAAAGTAGAGCCAATATTGGCGGTGCTACGTGCGTGAATAGTTTGTTGATGCGCTTCTACGATGTGTTTGACAATGGCTAACCCTAAGCCAGAGCCGCCTTGGTCGCGCGAGCGGTGTTTGTCCACCCGATAAAAGCGGTCAAAAATATGTTTGAGGTGTTCTTTTGCAATACCGATGCCGCTATCTGCTACTTCTACCAACAAATATTTATCCATATCATAGAATCCTACTTTCGTTCTACCATTTACATTGCCGTATTTAATAGAATTATTCACCAGATTTGCCAGCACTTGGCGGATGCTCTCCCGGTCTGCCCGCACTTTATAATTTTGTCCAGCACCATCTTTAAATTCTAAGCGGATATTGCGTTCTGCGGCTTTCATTTCATGATCATCAAAGACTTCTTCCGCCAGTTTTTTAATATCAAAAGCCTGCATTTCCAAAATCAACTCTTCTGATTCCAATCTTGCAATAGATTCCAAATCTTCTACAATAGTATTTAAACGCTCTACGTTTTTTGCTGCTTTTTGTAAATAAGTAACGTTGATATATTCATCATCCAATCCACCATCTAATAAAGTATGTAAGTAACCTTGAATATTGAAAATGGGCGTTTTTAATTCATGTGAAATATCGCCAAGAAACTCCCGCCGATACTCTGCCCATGCTTTGTATTTATCCAATTCTTTTCTCTGATTATCAGCCCATTCGGTTACTTCTCGTTCCACATCTTCTATGATGTTGGAAGTCATATTAATCGTTTTCTCTTGTGGCGAAAGCTTTTCTTCTCGAATCGTTTTGTAAATAACTTTAATCTTTCGATAAATATATCGTTCAATATAAAATAAAGTAATTATAAAAGAGACCGCAAAAATCAGCATCGCCCAAAAGAAATAAAATAAAATGGGAAAAGCAGCTTTATAAATAGAGAGCAGCAGAAGGAGAAAAAGGACCGAAAACACAGCAATGAAGAGGGAAATGAACAACGCAATCTGTCGAGGCGTAGGATTTTTTAACATTTAAAACTCAAATTTGTAACCAATTCCTTTAATCGTTTTAATATAATCATCTCCGATTTTCTCGCGCAGCTTGCGCACATGCACGTCAATCGTGCGATTGCCAACAATAACATCCGTGCCCCACACTTTGTTAAAAATCTCTTCGCGCGAAAAAACTTTTCCTGGTTTGGACACCAACAAATGTAATAATTCAAATTCTTTTTTTGCCAACTCAATAATTTCTTCTCCCCGCTGTACCGTCACCCGCTCGCGGTCAATCGCCAAATCCGCAATTTTAATAACCGAAGAACGCTCGTCTGCAACTTCATCTCGGTCGCTGCGGCGCAAAAGGGCTTTGATACGACTGATAAAAACTCGGGGTCGAATGGGCTTGGTAATATAATCGTCGCCACCTACATCCAAAGCAGCAATCTGAGAATAATCCTCTTCTCGAGCCGTGAGAAAAGCGATAAGCGTTTTGTCAAATTCCGTTTTACTGCGCAAATAACGACACACCTCTACCCCATCCATTTTGGGCATCATAATATCCAGAATGACCAACGTAGGATGTTCGCGCTCCGCAATTTTGATGCCTTCTTCCCCGTCCGATGCTGCAAACACCGTGTATCCTTCTTTATTCAAATTGTAACTCAAGAACTCCAAAATATCCGGCTCGTCATCCACAATGAGTATTTTTACAGAATCCATTGGCTATCAATTAGTTTTAAAATCCGCACAAATGTAAACCTTTCGATACACCTACTCTTCCGCGCTGCATTAAATAATTGTTAAGTCTGTTAACACGTGATTCACAACCCTATCGAGCCGCCTTTTCCTGCGTTTCTATTTCTTTTAATACGTCTTTATAAAGCGCGTCCATTTTTTCTGGGTCTTTTTTGTAATATACCAAGGTTCGATTAAAATCTGATTCTGGCACTTTATGTAATTCAAATATTTTGTTGTAATATTTCTTGCCTATGCTATCCCGTTGCATGGAAGCCATTTCTTGCATCGCCGCCTCTGCCAGATGAATGTCTACCAAAATTTTAATGAATTTGTCTTTTCCAATCGGCGGTTTTTCTTCTTTATTACAACCGAGTAAAATCAACATCGAAAATGTAAATAACCAGTAAATGCGCATTAGATAAAATGTTGTTTTGGATAATAAAAGGCAGTCAATCGAGCATTTTTAACGCCAAAGTCTTGCCAATGCTGCACTTCATCTTCTACTTTTGCAATACCACAAGTCGGGATGTTGTCAATGACGCGCCCGGCAAATTGATTTACCAAATCAGTAAACGTCGGATTGTGTCCAAAAATAAAAATCGTATTCCAATCCTCCCGAAGCTGGCGAATGATAGCAAGGATAGTAGCAGGACTTGATTCGTAAATCTGGTTTACTACTTTTATTTCCGTTTCTTTCAAATCAAAAGCTGCTGCAAAATAAGTGGCAGTCGTGTAGGCGCGATTCGCCGGACTCGACACAATTCCATCTAAGAGAATGCCTTTACTTTTCAATAAATTTGCCATAAACGGCGCATCTCTCAAGCCGCGCTCATTGAGCGGACGGTCCATATCTCGTAGCGAATCACTGTCCCAACTGGACTTGGCATGGCGTATAAAATAGACGACTTTCATAAGTATTTTTGGCTAAGTGGTATGAATATACTACTTTTCGCTTGTTTTAACAAACAGAAGATAGTCAAACCGATTTTTATCCTACAAAGTAAATGGATAAGTAATGAATTTCAAAGATAAAGTAATTTGGATTACGGGCGGCTCGTCCGGCATCGGAGAGCACCTCGCCTACGCGCTGGCGGAGCAAGGCGCAAAACTCATCCTGTCCAGTCGAAACGAAAAAGAATTGCAACGGGTAAAAAACAATTGCCATAAAAATACAGAAGTATTACTTATTCCATTAGATGTAACGGATTTTGATACGATTCCGGCTGCTGTTGAAAAAGCGGTGGCGTATTTTAACAAAATTGATATTCTTGTGAATAACGCCGGCATTTCTCAACGTTCGCTTATTATAGAAACGACTTTGGAAGTAGACCAGCGCATTATGACCGTTAATTATTTTGGCGCTATTGCAATCACAAAAGCAATTCTACCTATCTTTTTACAACAAGGTTCTGGTCAAATTGTAGTCATCAGCAGTGTGATGGGTAAAATTGGCGTGCCGTATCGCTCAGCGTATGCTGCTTCTAAGCACGCTTTGCATGGTTTTTTTGACTCCTTGCGAACAGAGTTTGGGCGACAAAACATTGATGTAACGATTATTTTACCCGGCTACGTACGTACCAACGTGACGGTAAACGCACTGACCGGCGACGGCTCTCCCATGAATGCAATGGCGGCAGAAACTGAAAAAGGGATGGATCCTACTTATTTTGCAAACCGAGCCATCCGCGCCATTGACCGTAAAAAAGAAGAAGTGATGATTGGAAAACGCGAAGTGTATTCCGTCTATGTAAAACGTTTTTGGCCCGCATTTTTTTCCTACTTCACCAAACGAATGGATTTCAAACCCGAACAAAGATGATCCCGCTTTACGGGACAAGTTGTGCTGATATGCCACTGTGCTGATATGCTAATAACGCTCGTATAATCGGCACATTAACAAATCCGCATAACTTGTCCCGTAAAGCGGGATTAGCACATTACTTCTTATTCATTTCTATAATCCGGTCCATTACTTCCTCCAATTGCTCGGCAGCGATACGCTTAGAGAGGATTTTTTTATTCTCATCCAAAATGTAAATCTGAGGCGTTGATTTGATATGATATACATTCGTAAAACCATAGGGATCGGAGGCGTGAATCCAGTCTTGCGTGCCATTCTCGTCCACATATTTCCAGCATTCTGGAACGTCTTTGCCAAACTTACGACACACGGCTACTAATTTCACCCCTTTATCTTTATATTTTTTGTGAAATTCATTCATTGTTGGTGTTGATTTTTTACAAAAACTGCAATCGTACGCCCAGAAGTATAATACCGTATAATTTGATTTGATATCGCTTAATTTAAACTTCGTGCCATCGCGACGATCCAATTGCACATCTGGCGCGGTTTTACCGATGAGCGTTGATTTTAATTCACTGGCATTTTGAACGATATTTTTTAATTGTGTAGAATCTGTCCACGGTGCTAATCCACTTGCATAATATTTGTCCACCAAATGCACGTAGACCGCATCCATGCCTACAATGTTGGATTTGGCATAAAAATTCAGGAAATGAATTAGATAATATTTGAATGTTTCTTCCGCTGGTCGCATTTTTTGCAATACAAATTCTACCGATTTCGACAGGGAATCAGGATGTTGAATATTTAATTTTTGAATATAATAATCCACTCTTTCAAATAGGAATGGTGTGCGTATCATGCGCGGGTCGGTCAAATCAATGTTATCGAAAAAGTGTAATAAAGAGTATCGCCATTTCAAAGAATCTTGTACTTGCGGCGTACCGGTATAGGTCGGAATATCCAGCATCAAATTGGCTTTTATGATAGCTGCTGTAAGCGTTTTGGGATGTTTGGCAACCAAGTCTTTTTGATACACCAATACCTCGTCATTCAATTTTTCTAACTCTTTATTAATCCGTGCTATTTCCGGCTGATTGTCTTTGGAACGCTCCAATTGCGCCCGCAAGGTATCAGCCAACGGACGACGGGTAGACAGGAAATTCAAATATTCGTATAATAATTTATTATCCGGTGAGCCTTCGACTTTCATGCCATTTACTGGGTCTTTCGGATTCGTGGTTACACTGAAATTTTGTTCCCCCTTACTCACCAAAATCTGAAAGTATTCATTATTAGGCTGCATGACCACCAAATATACGCCACCAGGCAATTCTTTCTCGCCTTCAAATACAAAATAACCATTGGCATCTACTTGCGCGGTATCTGTCAAATATTGTTTATCAGCTAAATGATAACCCAAAAACAGTTGCTTTTCTGTGTAACCATTTAGTTTTACTTTAATAGAATACGCACTTTTCGCAAATAAAACCGCTGAACACACCAGCAGTGCGCTTAATAAAATAATCCTTTTCATTTCACCGAACGTTAATTTTGGTTTTGGTATCAATCTTATTTTTAACGAGCTTTATAACGCAAACCTATGGAAAATATTGGAATGTTGGAAAATGGAATGTTGGAATACCCGTCCGCTTTTAGAAGATAGAGGATTGGAATGATATGTGTCCAAATACCAAATACCCAGTACCAAATACCTCTTATATCTCATCCAAATACTCATGCACAAATTTAATCGCCATCGCACCTTCGCCCACCGCCGACGCAATCCGATTCATAGCGCCTGCCCGCACATCGCCCGCAGCAAACACGCCCGGCGCGCAAGTTTCCAACAAAAAAGGCTCTCGCTCCAGCTTCCACGTTTTTTTAAAATCAGTCGTCAAAACCAAATCTCGTCCTGTGATAATATATTCTCTCTTGTCTCGAATGATTTTACCGCCCAGCCATTCCGTAATTGGCTTTGCCCCAATAAAAATAAACAAGGCATCTGCATCTACGGAATAGCGCAACTGATCTTCCACATTTTCAATCACTAATCGCTGTAGATGCCCGTCGCCACAAGCTTCTATGACTTCTCGTTTGCCCTGCACCTCGATATTTTCAATGCTATTAATCTGGTCAATTAAATACGAAGACATCGTAGACGTTAAGTCTTCTTTTCGAATTAAAATATTTACTTTTTTAGCGAATTTAGATAGATAAACCGCACCTTGCCCAGCAGAATTACCTCCTCCTACCACATATACCTCCCGATCTTTGCAGCTGTTGGCTTCCGTCATCGCCGCTCCATAGTACACGCCTGCGCCTGTGAAATTGTCCACGCCACTTGCCGGCAATTTTCGATAATCTACGCCAGTAGTGATAATAATACTTTTGGTGTTGATTGTAGAGCCATCACTCAAGCAAACTACTTTGTAAAGACCATCATTTTGAATGCCGATTACTTCTTGTGGTACCAGAAATTCTACCTCAAACCGCTTTGTCTGTGTAATGGCTCGATGTGAAAGTTCTGCCCCACTCAAGCCCGTCGGGAAACCCAAATAATTTTCAATTCTGGAACTGGTACCCGCTTGTCCGCCTGGCGCACGCTTATCAATCAATAATGTTTTCAGACCTTCCGAACCGCCGTACACTGCTGCTGCCAAACCTGCCGGACCTGCGCCAATAATGACCACGTCGTATAAATCTGATTTTGCATTTGGACTCAATCCAATTCGTTCTGCTAATTCACGCGTCTCGGGCTGTTTTAAATAAGTGCTGTCTTCAAAAAATACGACTGGTAAATCTTTACTTTCCAATTGAAATAAATCCATCAATTCCTTTGCTTTCGGATTGATGTCTACATCCAACCATTGGTACGGACAAAGATTGCCAGCTAAAAAATCCTTGATTTCGTGTGATTTGGGCGCGTATTGATAGCCGATGACTCGGATGCCCCAAAACTCAGGCTTATGGGTTTCTTCCCATTCATTTAGTAAAATATTTAAAACAGGGTATAATTTCTCGGTCGGAGGCTCCCATGGTTTTACTAGATAATAATCCAAATGCACTTCATTGATCGCTTTGATCGCTGCGTCGGTATCCGAATAGGCAGTGAGCAATACGCGCTTCGCCTCTGGGTAGATTTTCTTCGCTTGTTCTAAAAACGCTACGCCTTCCATCTCCGGCATTCGCTGGTCAGAAAGCAAAAGGGCAACGGTTTCGCCTTTTTTTTTCAATTCCGGCAAACTGCTTAGTGCTTCTTTAGCAGACTGAGTGCTGATGATGCGATAATCTTCTTTAAATTCTTGTCGAAGGTCATTTTTGAGCGAACGCAACACCTGTGCGTCGTCATCCACTGAGAGTATGATTGGGTTTTTTTTATCAGTTGCCATAATTGTAAGGGTGTTTTCGTTGGTTTTTTAAATTACGTTTCCGCTTTGTTGAGGTATTGGCAAGCAAATGGTAAACGTCGTTTCACCGGGTTTTGATTTTACTTTGATATCTCCTTTTTGTCGGTCTATGATTTTTTTTACAATATCCAAACCCATTCCAGTGCCTTGTCCCATCGCTTTTGTAGTGAAAAACGGATCAAATAATTGGCTCATATTCTCTTCTGAAATACCGCTTCCACTATCGGTAATCTCTACACGAACGAAACGATTATCGGCGCGCGTCTCAATAGAAAGTGTACCATTATGCTCCATCGCATCCAGTGCATTGTCAATAATATTTGTCCAGACTTGATTCAATTCTCCAGGATTCGCCATTATTCTTGGAATATTCACATCCAAATCTTTTTGCATTTGAATATCCTTTTCCTTGAATTTGTGTTTCAACATAATAATGGTACTCTTTATGCCCTCGTGTACGTCCGTCGGCACCATCGCGCTGCCTCGGTCCATGTGCGAATATGACTTTACTGCTTGAACGAGCGAAGCAATACGCGTGGCAGATTCTTTAATTTCAACCACCAATTTTTCCACCGTCAGATATCCCTCCATCCACCAAAGGATAGGTTCGAGATGTTTGCCGTCTACAATTTCCGAAACTTTCTCTACGTCTTCTAACTCAAAACCAAACTCTACCAGTGTATCTGCAATATCGTCTCCGTTGTCAATATCGTGGTCGCTCAACCAGTCACAAATATCATCTTTTCGGGATTCTCGTTCCAACATAGGCAATTCGACTCCTTTCAAATTCTCTACTTTTGAAAACAGAATTTCGTTGACTTGGTCGGTCTGCTCCGCTGTGATGCGCACGGTGAGTACGGCTTTGAAACGCTCCGGTGTCTGATGTTGGCTACGATGCAGTTCATCGGCATTGCGTACCATTGCAGAAGCTGGATTATTCA
This sequence comes from uncultured Saprospiraceae bacterium, assembly GCA_964549655.1. GTDB lineage: Bacteria > Bacteroidota > Bacteroidia > Chitinophagales > Saprospiraceae > JADJNW01. The sequence goes on along the minus strand of CAZJXN010000054.1, from coordinate 19,387 downwards.
ATTCATGCGCCAATCCTGCCGATAATTTTCCAAGCGCGATTAATTTTTCATTTTGTGAACGCAGTTGCGTAAAATCGCGTACCCGATCTGTCATCACCGCTACTAAGGCTTGTGTCAGTTCAAAGCTTTGATTGACCATTTCCACAAAATGGTCACGGTGCAATTCCAGTACCTGACAAGGCTCTTGCACGCGTCCGTAAGCCTTTGTTTCCCGCATTCGAGAGAAAGGTAGCACACCTGTCACATCACCTGTCTCCCACGTACCTGCCATCTGCATCTCGCCTTGTTGCTCAAATTCTATCGAGCAACTCCCTTGCACCAGAATAAGCATATAGTCAGACGGCGTTCCAGGACGAAACAGCAATTCATCTACATTATACGAACAATAGCGACAACGCTCTATGAGCCATTGCAAATCGGTAGATTCTATATTGTGAAAGACCTCAAAGCTTTGTAAACGGTTGAGCAGGTCTGGTGTTTTGTCGAGTAGCGTCATTGGAAATGTAAAAATGATTCCATAGAAATACAATCAAAAAGAACAAAGGGTTTAAAAATATAAGGTGACACTTACTCAAAAGTGTCACCTTGTTTATAGTGTTTAGAATATGTCACCTAACGCAGGATTAAACCACATCTTCTGCTTTATTCAACAACACAAATTCATCTGCTACTATCTCTGGGATAGAGCGAGTCACGCCGTCTTTATCTGCATAACTCCGATACGTCAATTTTCCGTGTATGATTACTTCTTTGCCTTTTTTAAGAAAGGTATTCATGGTTTCAGCGGTTTTGCCCCATGCCACAATGGTATGCCATTGCGTAGAAGTCACCTTATCACCTTTCTGATTTTTGTAGGTTTCATTCGTTGCCAGTGAAAAACGAGCGACGGAGCGACCACTTTGTAATTGCTTGATTTCTGGGTCTTTACCCAAATTGCCGATGAGCGTAATGCTGTTTTTGATACTATTCATGATTTTTTTGTTAGATGCCAGATGCCGGATTTGTAGATGCCAGACTACCTAGCGCGTTGTTTGATAATAAATTTGTTTTTCCATTATAACCCCAACGGAAGAGGGCGACCAACCCGATTAATTTAATAGCATAAATTCATTCACAACAATCTCCGACAGATACCTTGTATTTCCTTCCTTGTCTTCAAAACTACGGTGCGTGAGCTTGCCCTCTACAGCTACTTCTTTTCCCTTTCTGAACATTACTTGCATCATCTCCGCCAGCTTGCCCCAGCCAATGAGGTAGTGCCACTGCACATCCACGACTTTCTCGCCTTTCTGGTTTTGATACACTTCTTTGGTTGCAATGGACACCCGTGCAATGGTGCTGCCATTCTCCAATTGTTTGACTTCTACATCCTTGCCCAAGTGCCCGATGAGTTGCACTCTGTTTCTAAGGTTATTCATGACACAATTTACTTTTGGTTAACGAATTAAAATTTCTGATGGGACAAAGATGTAGGCAAGTCAACCCAAGAGTCGTTTAATAAACATTTAGTGTCGTTTGTAGCCGTTTACAGCCGATTGTAATCGAATAAATTAGGCTACTACCCCAATGTTTGTTGCAAAAATGTTGAAAATGGGATGACCTATTATTTTTCGGCGATTTTTATAAAAATTCAAAATGGCAACTCTTTTTATATATTTTTCGAATTTAACTTTCAACAAAATTAATAGTAAATTCTGAATGAGTAAATTTTTAATATAAAAAAGTAGTTTTATAAAATTTAGTATGAATATAAATTAATTGCTTCTACGTATTAAATACATTGTAAAGTAAGTTTACTTGTTTAAAGACCACAATGGCAAGCAGTTGTACCCGCGCTAAAGCACGGGGCAACTAAAAATGGCTACAAACGATTTCCAAACAAGGATATCCAAAGAAAATAGCCTCCTTTTATGGAGTACACATTAAATAAAAATGTCAACTTTAAAAAACTTCAATTAACGAATTAACACGAGGTTATTAGCACGACTTGTCCCGCACAGCGGAATTGACAAATCAGCAAAACTTGTCCCGTAAAACGGGATCAGCACATTAACTTATTGAATCAGGATTTTAACCACTTTACTGGTTTCATTGCCTGTTATTTCTAACAAATACAAGCCTCGGAGTCCATTTTCCAAAGTGAGTCTTTCGGTATAATTTCCCGCTTGGAGCGTACCTAATGGAATCACTTGGAGCGTCCGACCCGTCAAATCGCGCAGCGATAATTGCACTTTGTTTTCCTCGTACAGACTAAATTCCACGGCTATATAATCCCTTGCCGGCATCGGATAAGTCTTGATATTGAAATCTTCCGGCAATAAAGTAGTGGCTTTTTGTGACAACATTGTAGCAGGTAAATCATGTTGATGATTGTCGGTAGATGAGCCATTATTCAAAGTAGGCGTTTCTGATACCGCCTCTTCCATCGCATCCGTTAGTTCTTCTCCTGGTGTAATATTGCCAGTAGAACTCAAGGTACGGAACGTTTTAGAAGCTGACCAGCTTGTCCATCCAGTCGTACAATTCACCCGCACTTGAAAAGTATAATTGGTATTAGCTCGAAGTCCCGTAATGTCAACGAAAGAAGTGGTAGTCGCGTTCAAATCCGTCCAAGCACTTGTGTTAGAGCGACGATATCGCCAGTCGTAACTACTAAATCCGCTTGCCGCATGATTCAATCTTGCCGTAGTAGCTGTGATGTTGATAGCAGAAATCTGTTGGGAAGTAGGCATTGCACAAGCAACCGCAGCACTCGTGGTGAAGGTTTTAGAAACCGACCAAATACTCCATACGCCGTTCGTACATTGCACTTTTACTTGAAATTCATACGCGGTGGAAGCGGTCAAACCGGAAATATCTATAAAAGCAGCCGTGCCTTGCGCCAAGTCTGTCCAAGTCGTTGTTCCCGTTCTTCGATATTGCCAGTCATATTGCGAAACACCTGTCAAAGACGAGTTCAAACGAGCGGCGGCGGCTGTAATATTTATAGCTGAAATTTGCGCATCCGTCGGGGCAGCGCATGTAGCCATCGCCGCACTTGTCGTGAATGTTTTTGACACTGACCACGCACTCCACACGCCATTCGTACATTGCACTTTTACTTGAAATTCATAGGCAGTGGAAGCCGTCAAACCGGAAATATCTATAAAAGCAGCCGTGCCTTGCGCCAAGTCCGTCCAAGTCGTTATTCCCGTTCTTCGATATTGCCAGTCATATTGAGAAACACCTGTTAGTGAGGAATTCAAACGAGCGGCGGTGATTGTGATATTGGTAGCGGATAATTGTGCATCAGTCGGAGCAGTACACGTAGTACCGGCGGTCAAACAAGTTGCTTGATTCACCACTTGCCGAATTTTATCGCCGGGCAGCGGTCCAAATCCATTTGCAAAATTCGTACCCGGATTGTCCGTTGAACAGCTCGTAGTACGCAAATGACAATAACTCATAATCGTGCCGCCGCTTGCCGCAGGTTCGGGTCCTGCCGTACAAGGTCCACTGTCCACGCAAGAGCAGTTGTCAATCGGTCCGCCCGTCCAACCGCACCAGTGCGTGTGCCGCGAACCCAGATTGTGTCCCATCTCGTGCGTGACCGCTCCCACCGTCCAAGAGTAAGTCGGATACGTACTGTAAGTACTGCCAATATTGGAATAGGCAAACGCATAATTTCGGTTGCACAGGGCTTCTATCCAAGCGATGCCGCCTAAGTTGTTTGCGTTTCTGGACAAGAGATGCGCCAAATCTCCATTAAAACCATTCGCTTTCATACGGTCACCAAAAGCCGTCAACGCATCGCTCGAACTGGTCGTGGGGTAAGGGTCTTGACTCGTCCAAACTTTTATTTCTGATATTTGCGTAGCAATAGATTCGTTGCTATATAATGTTGCCACTACATTAAATAAACCAGTGACAAATTCATTCACTGTATTTACATTATTACCTTTTTCTTGATACATCTTATAATCACATTCAAAATAAACACGCACTGTACCGCTGGCTGCAGTGAGCGATTTTTCGCCTTGTCCTTTGTCATCGCCCTTAGGCGCATCTTCTTCGGTGTGGCATTCTATCGGTTCCTGCCGCTCTAAGTCAGATTCTTTGTAAAAAATATAAAGTGTTTCGTCTTCGGATTGCCCTTTTTCAATCGGTCCCAGCACATAATTGCCGTCTTCCTGCGCCAGTACGCCCATCACGAAATTGCGAAAGATAGACACTGCCGCCATGGATTTGCCGCCGTTGGCAATTTTCCCTTTGAAATGCAATCCACGTTCTACTTGGTAAGTGGTACTCAATGCACCTGCGATTGTTACTTTAAAATCATCCGCGAAAATGTCGTTTTTTTCTAAATTCAATCGCACTGGTTTCCAGTTTGGAATCGGAATATCAATCTGTACTTGTGTTGGTTTTTCTGACCAAATTTTTTGCAGCGTTTCTTGATTTAACTTCAATAAAACGCCTTTTTTCAATTCCGCATCGCGGTGGTAAACATTACTTGCCAGCTCGAATAGCGGGCGATTTTCACTTTGACTCAAGAGCGTCGTCGTGTAGAGAAGCGTACACACAAAAAGTGTAAATTTTAAAAGCGCGTGTTTCATAATTAAAATTTGTTATACAAAAATAAATGAAGTAGAGGGGATTAAGCAAGTTCTATTCCTTTGCTATATTTTGTTTAACGGGTAGAAATTGAAAAAGATACATGGTGTATATCAAAAGAAAAGCGGAACTGGAAGCTAAAAGCGGTGTTTAAGGAAACGAGCTTACAAAGCGTTATTGCAGTTTTGTGATACCTGTGGGCTTATCTGGGAGGCCTTGAAAAGCCAAATAAAGGTAGGAACTTTTGACAGGTGGTAGGTGTGATTATTAAAATATGTCGGGCGGATTACTTTTCATCAGCGTGACAGACGTGACAGGTTTTCAAAAACCTGTCACGTCTAACGTCTGACTAAAATAAAAAAGGGAGTCCGGGACAAATTGTGCTTTCTTCAACTAAAAAACTCCAGACTCCGCAACTATGAAGTTTAGTCCTTTTGCGCCGTTCAAGTGTAGTGACTTAATTTTAAGTAGCCATTATCAGCCATACAAATCCAACTAATTTGATTTTTTGAGGTGTTTAATTTTATTTAGTGGGTTATTTGCGATATATAAAATGCAACTTTTTGCTAAATAGCGCAACGTTGTGAACACATTTTTTCAGTGTACACCCATTTTCTGTTGTAAATCACATAGATTGTTCTATGTTTTATATATCTTCGCACCCGTATATATGCTGTTTTTCATATACCCATTCTTTCCCCGCATAAGATTACCATTTATTTGGCATCTGAACCAAAGACCAAAAATACCCTAATTCTAAAAAAATCTTCCCAAAACTGATGTAAAAATTTGATAATCAAGCGATTGTAAAAATCCATACAACAGGATTTTTCTTAAAATCAGTATATAAACTCAGGGTATGAAAACACCGGACACGATTCATGACAATAAGCTCGTTACGTATTTCAAGTTAGTACACCCTGATCAGTACAAGGATTTCGGGAAATTCATAAAATATCGCTTACCAAAAAACAAGGAGGTACTTGTCCTTTTTGAATACTACGGTAAGCAGCTTCCGCATTTCGACTCCATTATGTTCACCAAAGAACGCCTCGCCAGAATTTTGAATGACCCTTCCAGCAAAAAACTGGAGACCGCTATACGCGCGCTGCCAGAAATTATACAAAATTATTTGGCGCATCAAATGCTGGACCAGCAGCCCTTGGAAAAAACCAAGCTTATAGCAAGTGCTTTAGCCGAGCGAGGCGATTATAATACCTTTGAAAAGTATGTGCAGCAAGAAACGACCGACATAGAGGAGCGCATTCAAAAAGCAGGAAACCCGGTGGATACTGCCGATTTTTTGGCACTCTATACGTTGAATGAAACGCTTTTCTTCCATTCAGATACGGAAAAAATGAAGCCAGTCGTGGATTCTTTAAATAAGGCAGAAGAGAATTTAGACAAGTTTTACGTACTGGAAAAACTCAGAATTGTAAGTGATTTATTGATTCGTCAAAAATTTCTTTCCAATCAAGCAGATATTCAAACTGATTATCTTTTAAAACTTGCTAGCAATTACACAGAGCCGGTTTTTAAATTATATGTGCAACTGATTCAATCACTTCGACAATATGAAGACATCTTATTCGTGAAGCTTTTATCTAATTTTAAAGCACATATGCAATTGTTAACCCATGCTGATAAGGCTGTTTTTGTTGAAAAATTAATTTACCAGGCAAATAAGATTTATGAAACAGGCAGAATAGATTATCCCCAATATCTTTTTGAACTCTTTCAAATAGCTGATCTACAGAATATAATTAAGCATAATAATAAAGTTGACCATTTTTTATTTATTAATGCAGTTTCGGTGGCAGCTTCGGTAAGGCAATTCGATTGGACTTGGAAATTTATGCTAAAGTGTACACCTTATTTAAATCCTGATATTCGTGAAGAGACCGTAAATTTAGCTGAAAGTTATTGTTATTTTTTCAATAAAGAATATCAAAAAGCACTTGATAAAATTGAAGGATTAGATTATTGGCACTTAATCACGCGCCTATCAGCTGAAACTCTCTTTTTAAGAATTTATTATGAGTTAATCATCATGCAGAAAGATGCAGATAGTTATGATCACTTTAAAAAGCATTCTCAAAATCTTATGCGTTATCTACAAAAAGATAGAGAAAAAAAATTGCTAGATGAAAAGCATCAGGCTATTAAAAATTTTATTGCTATTTTAGAAAAATTTATAAAATATTTTTATGATCCAAATCATAAAAATAAAAATAGTGATGAATTAAAAGTAGAATTATTAGCAATGAAGTCAATTATCGCAAAGGCGTGGTTAGTAAAGAAACTAGATCAATTAATAGATTTAACTAAATGAGTTGGATGACAGTAACTGCCCTCCAACTGTTCGTACCACTTACGGTTGGTAAGGGAAAATAACATTATCCGAACCAACAAATTTCGTAACTTCTGTGCGAATTTCTTTTTGATTGTTCGTCATAATTGTAATATTTTAAAGTGAAATAACATTCGACAATATATATAAAATATTAAATTCTGTGTGCAACTTGACCAATTTTTTTAGAAGTTTTTGCAATTAAATTAGATTCGGAGGGTACAATGTACCCTCCGAGTTTTTTGCAATAGTTACGGTTGATATGGAAAAATAATGTCTCCACTACCCGTAAACTTCGTAACGTCCGTGCGGACTTGTGCTAATAACTGATTGATAGCCATGATATTGACGATTTAAATAGGTGAAGAAATGAATCCTGATGTAAAAGCAGAGATGGAGCGCGGCAATAGAAAGCCACCCGACACACAAGCGTGTATCGGCGCAGTGCCGCGTCCTTCTCGGCGGTTACGGATATGCTTTCCCCATGCGTTCGTCCATGGCTGAACACGCAGGTTATCACAATAGACTGCCTGCTACCTTGAAGCTTCAGCGCCAGATAGCATACAGCGGTATACCCGAAATCTTATATAATTGAATTTTTTATTTACTATTTTCATCTCGCGTTTCACTGCTCACCTCTCACATTTCCCCATTCACCTTCATTATTATCACAAAGAAACAGGTATTACATTAAAACTGCAATTATTTCAATACTATTTCCTATTTCCATATCATTTTCAAAAATTACTTACTTTTTTAAGAAATTTATTTAGTAAACTGGTAAAATTTCAACAGTTTCAGGAAATTTCAAGAAATAAGATTCTTTTGGTGAAATTATTTCCCCTTTTTGGAACGATTGCTGGCTTTATTTCCATTATAATAAAAAATGACCTCGCTATGGACTATCAACGTGCCTACTACGCTGCCGCCAAACTCTTGAAGCAAAGAGGTTTTACACAAAAAACCATCTCCAGGCGGCTACGAGAAATGGAGATAAATGGCTACTCAGAAGGTAACTTGAGCCGCGCAAAGCCGCAGTACGACTACAAAAAGAAGAAATGGCGACGTGGCGCTCTATCTGACGGACAGCTTCGGGAATTGATGAAAGGCATGGTCAAACTCTTGTCGGAGAAAGGCGTGGCTATGAAAGTAGAAGCCGAAGAACCCATATTTTATGATGTAAATACGGAGGAAAAATATGATATGCCACCTTTACAATATGAAGAAGACGTGGCTGCAAATCTTACAACCCCCGCAACGGAAGCACCTGCGGAAGAAAAATTAATAGAACAGCTCAAAGCAGCCAAGCAAATTCAGTTATTACAAGCGGCACTCCTTACGGAAGGCCCCTTAGCAGAGGCATTGGCAAAGTATATAGAAAATGGCGGTCAAATTGAGATTGTGTTGATTAATCTGAATGGAAATGGGAAGTGAGTAGGCAGTT
>CAZJXN010000054.1:0-10903 GCA_964549655.1 uncultured Saprospiraceae bacterium | reverse complement strand
ACAGTGGGCAGTCACTCAACTCTTTGACAATCAGTAATTTAATTTTCATTATTTTATAAAGATAGTAACTTAATTTTTTGTTTATCAACGTATTATGAGTAACCTACTGCACACTGCCTACTGCCTACTGCCTACTGTAAACTGCCTCAACCTATCACCACATTAATCATTCTACCCGGCACCACGATGACTTTTTTCACCGTCTGCCCTTCTACCCATTTTTGGATGGCTTCTAATTCTAAAGCTGCTTTTTCCAACTGTTCTTTGGTGGCAGAAGCTGGGAATTTCACAGTGGTGCGCATTTTTCCGTTGATACTGATTGGATAGTTTATTTCATCTTCTACCAAATATACTTCATTATGTAATGGATATTGTCCTTCTTTGTGAATGCTGCCCAAATTGCCTAAAAGATGCCAAAGTTCCTCCGCAATATGTGGCGCAAAAGGCGCAATCAATATCACAATCGGCTCCAATACAGCCCGTTTATTACATTTTAATTCTTTTAGATCATTCGTCGCTACCATAAAAGCACTTACGCAAGTATTGAACGAAAACCGCTCCACATCTTCATTTACTTTTTTAATAGCCGTGTGTAATACTTTCAATTCTTGTTTCGTCGGCTCGTCATCACTTACCTGAAAACTATCATTTTTACCAAAAAACAAAGCCCAAAACTTACGCAAGAAACGACTCACACCATCAATACCGCTGGTATTCCAAGGCTTCGCGACTTCGATAGGTCCTAAAAACATCTCATACATTCGGAAGCAATCGGCACCGTATTTGTCAACAATGTGATCAGGATTAACAACATTGAATTTAGACTTGGACATTTTTTCTACTTCAAAACTGCACCCAAAAATGCCATCTGTATTCAGTTTGAAATTCGCTTTTTCAAATTGGGTTCGTCCATTTGCTTTATTTAAATCTAAAATATCATTTTCTACAATATTTACATCTACGTGTAACTTTGTGAAACATTCGGCAGGATATTTATGTGTCAAATTGTATGAAATGAATAGTTGTTCAAAAATCGGTGCTGTCTCGGATGCTATGTATGCCTCCGTACTTTCGATGCCTTTGCGAATCTTCTCCGCAACGGCTTGTGGATTATTAATATCTATAATGAGTTCTTCATTGGTCAACATTAACAAGCGTTTCCCATCTGATTTTGCAATGCCTTTTTTGAAATCAATTTTGTCCAAATTTTTTACAGACACCACTTCAATTGCCAAGTCATTCGATTCGAAACAAAAATCATACGTTACCGTTTCTTGCAAACTGGAATGCGCCATGTGCTTCGGTCGGGCATCCGCGAAGAACGGCTCCAACACTTTAATCCACAAAAATGCTTCAAAAAACTGCTCTCTGGCTCGAAACACAAAGTTGGAACGCCCTTGAATCATGCCTTGATTAATCAACTTCTTCGCGTATTCGCGCTCTGGCACTAAACCTAAATCGTACATAAATTGATTCCAAAAACGACTGTATAATAAATGCCCCACGGCGTGCTCCGGTCCGCCTACATATAAATCTATCTGCTGCCAATAGTTAGCAGCTTCTGGACTACAAAACGCATCGTCATTCTGCGGATCCATATACCGATAAAAATACCACGACGAACCCGCCCAACCGGGCATCGTACTCAATTCATATTGATACTGGTTCTTATATTTCCAATCTTCTGCTCGTCCCAATGGAGGCTCGCCCGTCTCCGTCGGCAGATATTTATCAACTTTTGGTAATACTAATGGCAATTCCGATTCGTCAATCAAATATGGCACTTCATCTTTCCAGTAAGCAGGCACTGGCTCGCCCCAGTAACGCTGGCGGCTAAATACCGAATTTCGAATACGATATTGAATTTTTCCTTTACCCAAGCCCCGTTCTTCCAGCCATTGTATCAAAACCGGCGTCGCTTCTGCATAGGTCATGCCATTTATAATACCAGAATTGATGTAACGCCCTTCTTTGGTGGCATCTGCCGCTTCGTCTACATTTTTTTGCGCATCTAAAATCGGGATAATAGATAGATTGAAATGCTTCGCAAAATTCCAGTCCCGCTGGTCACCCGAGGGAACCGCCATGACAGCACCTGTGCCGTAACCAGCTAATACATAATCTGCAATCCAAATTTGTACCTTCTCTTTATTAAATGGATTAATCGCGTAACTACCTGTAAATGAGCCTGTAATTTGCTTTTCCGCTTGCCGTGCTACTTCCGAGCGGGAAGCCGCCCATTTTTTATACTGCTCAATTTCTGCTCGCTGTGCGTCCGTTGTCAGTTGCGCCACTAATTCGTGTTCGGGCGCCAGCACCATAAATGTCACCCCATAAATGGTATCTACGCGAGTTGTAAAAACTTCTATTTTGACACCTTCATGTGCCTCAACATCAAATTTTATGGAAGCACCCTGTGAGCGCCCAATCCAATTTGTCTGCTGGTCTTTAATAGATTCGGGCCAATCTACGGTTTTTAAACCTTCCAACAATCGGTCGGCATACGCCGTGATGCGCATCGCCCACTGTTTCATCAGCTTGCGCTCTACTGGATAGCCGCCGCGCTCGCTCACACCATCTTTCACTTCATCATTCGACAAAACCGTGCCCAAAGCTGGACACCAATTCACAAAAGATTCCTCTGGAAACGTCAGGCGATATTTTAATAGTAAAATTTGTTGCTCTTTTTCGCTCATTGCATTCCACTCCTCCGCTGAAAATTTTGGGGTATCTTCGTCACAAACGGCGTTTATATTTTTATTTCCTTCTGTTTTGAAATTTTTTATTAAATCATTGATTGGCAATGCTTTATCAGCAATTTTATCATAATAATGATTGAACAATTGCATAAAAATCCACTGTGTCCACTTGTAAAATGTTGGGTCAGAAGTACGCACTTCGCGGCTCCAATCGTAACTAAAACCCAGATTTTCTAACTGTCTACGAAAGGTGTTAATATTATCTTCTGTTGTAGTAGCAGGATGTTGTCCCGTGCTGATGGCGTATTGCTCGGCGGGTAATCCAAAGGAATCATAGCCCATCGGATGCAGCACATTAAAGCCTTTCAGCCGTTTGTAACGCGAAAAAATATCGGTAGCGATGTAGCCGAGTGGATGCCCCACGTGCAAGCCTGCGCCTGACGGGTACGGGAACATATCCAGCACATAATATTTGGGTTTGTCACTTTCATTTTGTACTTTGTACACGTCGTTGGTGTCCCAATATTGTTTCCATTTTTGCTCGAGGGCGCGGGGATTGTATTCCATACTACTTTTACCGATTGTCGAAATTCGTGTTTCAAATAATTACTACCTTTAACAGTGGAAAGTTCCCGTTTTCAAAGGAAGTGGCGAAATTAGAGAAATTCTGGCAAAAAATGGTACACTGATTTTTATGATTTGCTTATGATTTAAGAACTTCAAATAAAATCATAATTTACCTTAATAAATAATAGCAATCAGTGTCCTAATAAGTAATTTATTCAAATAAAAAATAAAATCATGAAGCCGTTGCTTATATTTCTACTTACATTCAACGCATGGACGAGCATCGCCCAGCAACCCTTTGACCCAGAGCAAAACCTACGCACGCTCGCCAATTTATCCCCATATAGCGTTGGCGCTCAAGGTTTTGACAATCGGTATGAAGGTATTCGTGGAAATCCACTATTATTTGATAATTGGCAGGAAGGCAATATTCAGTTTGCGAAACAGGACACCATGAGTATGCTTGTAAAATTCAATGTGGATTTGGTTAAACAAGTCGTGATTGTGCAACTCCGCGACGGCTCCATCGGACAAATAGGTGCTACTACCATCAAAGCATTTCAGCGCAAAGAAGAACGTAAGCCATCACGCCGCTGGGTCGTTTTTTCTGAAAAAGAAGTGGAAAAGATTAATAGCGTCCGATTGAAATTTTATGAAGTATTACACGAAGGTAAGTATCAATTATTAAAATCAACAGAAAAGCAGTTAAAAAAAGCAAGTTATGAAGGTGCTTATAATAACGGGGAGCGATATGATGAATTTACGACGGAAGTATCTTATTGGTTACGAGGAGATGGCATCAATTACAAAAAAATAAAAATAAAACGCAAAGAAATTGAATCAGTGCTGTCTGAATCGGCACTTCAAATCGCAAAATCGCAAAAACTCGACTTAAATAATGAAAGTGACGTTATTCAGTTATTATCAGAATTAGAAAATACAGGGAATTAGTAAGCAGTTTGCAGTAGACAGTCTCATAATATTTTGACAATTAAAATTTAACCAAAAACATGTCAAGCATTTATTGGAATTTTTAGCCGTATCTTAGCGTTATAAACACAGCCGATTTTGGTGAATTCAAATGTTGTTTTATTAAATTTAAAAACCGTTTATAATGTGGACGTTAATCAAATTGGGCTTAATGTTGCTTGTTGGTATTTTGATCTACAATTACTTTTTTGGTAGTGTAGAAGAAAAAGACACTTCCAAAAAAATCTTTACGGAAGTGCGCGACCTCGGTAAAGCGACTTGGGGCTTGCTTCGCTCAGAAAAACAAAAATTTAACGAGGGCAAATACGATGAAGCAGTGGATAAAGTTGATGGTCTGTTGGATCGCCTGCGCGGTCATGCCAAAACGATTGATGATAATAAAGACTTGCTTACCCGTCTCGACCGCCTTGACCGCGAACGCAATGAATTAGAAGAAAAAATTGACCGTCCATCCGATTATGAAGGCACGGAAAAACAGCGCCAAGCAGAAGTCCGACGCGAATGGGAAGCCCTCATGGCGGAGACCGAAGACCTGATGCAAGACATGGAACGACGTAAGTAATATGCTGATTTGCTGATGTGTCAATCTGCTAATTATTTAGCACTATATCAGTATATTAGCATAATTTATCCCGCAAAACGGGATCAGCACATTAGCACATGGGTAAATTTGGCGTTATTGACTTAGGCACGAACACGTTTCACCTGCTCCTGGTAGAAGCGAATGGCGACGGCACGTTTCGAGAAATTTATCGCAAGCAGCATTTTGTAAAACTCGCGGAAGAAGGCATTCACACCATCGGCGCAGCACCTTTTGCACGTGGGCTGAATGTGATGCAACAATTCAAACAAACTCTTGACGAACAGCAAGTTACGAGCCTATATGCGTTTGGCACGGCTGCGCTGCGCACTGCCAGCAATGGACAAGAATTTATAGAAAAAGTGAAAGCGCAAACGGGCATTACCGTTGAACTCATTAGCGGCGAGCGCGAGGCAGCGTTGATTCATAAAGGCGTACTCCAAGCAGTTCCTTTTGGTGTTGAACGGATGCTTATCATGGATATTGGCGGCGGTAGCGTAGAATTTATTATTGCTAATAAAAATCAAGTTTATTGGGCACAGAGTTTTCCGATTGGCGTAGCTGTATTATTTCATAAATTTCATCATAACGACCCGATTGCTATCACCGAAATTGAGGCGACGCAGCAGTTTTTACAGCAACAGTTACAACCGCTACAAGTCGCTCTCAATCAGCATCCTACGCACACGCTTGTGGGTGCTTCCGGCACTTTTGATGTCTTAGAAAATATTTTGGTGAAAGAGAAACCATATCCACATCACTCTTATTTAAGTGCTGATGCTTTTCCTGATTTTTATAATAAAGTGGTGAATGCTACCTTGCAAGAACGCCTTCAAATGAAAGGAATGCCCGCTATTCGAGTAGATATGATTGTGGTGGCACTTATTTTAGTGAATGTTGTAATAGAAATTGCTGCTGTTGACCAAATTATTATATCTGAACATGCTATGAAAGAAGGGATGTTGCAGGAGATGCTGCATCAAAAAACGTAGTTTACTCTTTCAAAGCCTGCGGCAACATTTCTAAAAACGGCAGACATTTATCATAATCTAATTCATAATAATTTACACCTAAATTAATGTTTTGGTAATATGCTGAAAGATGTTCCTTATAATATTTCTCCGATTGTAAATACCACGCCCGACTATTTATTTTTGTAGATAGAAACCACTTTTCTAACAACCGCGCTGCTCTTCCATTTCCATCCCAAAATGGATGAATATGCGCCAGCTTTAAATGAATAAGCGAAGTATGATAGAAAATTGCTGTTAAGCTTAAGTTTTGTTGTAATAAATCTTGAATATCTTTAAATAATTCCTTCATCGTACTGGCAACATTCTCCGACTCAATAGCCAAATAAACCAAGCCTGTGTTGTCAAAAACACCCATCCGATCCGTGCGATACTTGCCACGTTTGTCTTTTATCAGAATAGTCTGGCTCAATATTTTGTGCGCTTTTAGTAGATTTTTTTCGGTTAATTCATTTTCTTTTGCAAACTCATACGCTTTTACCAAATCTTCAATTTCTTGCAATTCTTTACGCGGTTTAAAATTTTCTTTGGCAATAATAGAATTCATATAGCTATTTATATCAATCGTATTGCCTTCAATATTAGAGGAGTATACTGCCGAAGCTTGAATGCGATAACCCAAATCTATTTGTTGGCTCGAAAAATCAAAAGCCGCAAACCAGTCAGGCAAATGCTTACCAACCGATTCCGAAAACATTTGCAAATATTTTTGTTCTATGAAGCGCATCTTTTTTATTTGTTATGCTTCGCAATATTGCTCAAAATTTTGTCCAAAACAAAAAGAATTTATTTTTAGACTTCCCAAAAAATTATTTTTTAATCCTAAAAAAATCATCTATCTTTGGACTTGAAAAAGCAGAAAACATGAATTTGATAGATATTTTACAACAAGAATGGGCAGTTCGCGCCTTAATTGCTTCGATGTTGGTGGGTTTGATGTGTGGTGTGTTGGGTTGTTTTATAGTGTTGCGCAATATGTCGCTCATCGGCGATGCACTGGCGCACGCGATTTTGCCGGGCGTGGTGTTTGCATTTTTAATTGTACAAGCTTACAATACGATTGCGTTTTTCACAGGTTCTGTTATTGCGGGATTATTAGCAGCGGTGGGAATTACCTGGATTCAACAAAATGTAAAGACCAAGAATGACGCGGCGATTGGCATTGTGTTCACGTCTATGTTTTCCGTCGGTATCATGGGCATCTCCTGGATTAGTAAAAACGAAGGCGTTCATTTAGATTTAAAAGATTTCCTTTTTGGCAATGTACTCGGCGTAGCCAATACCGATTTGTATCTCACGGCTGGCGTTACGGTTTACGTTTTATTAAGTATTATTGTATTTTATCGTTATTTGTTTATTACTACTTTTCAACCAATTGTGGCGCAGACGATGGGTATTTCCGTCCAATTTGTACATTATTTTTTAATGTTGCTACTGGCATTTGCAGTAGTGGCAAGTTTACAAACGGTAGGTGTAATTTTGGTCGTAGCAATGTTGATTACGCCAGCTTCGACAGCTTTATTACTATCCAATCAATTGCAAAAAGTGCTGGTCATTTCCGCCATTATCGGGATGATTTCTGCATTTCTGGGTTTAATTGTAGCGATTCAATTTGAAACAACGCCCGGTCCGGCAATGGCAATTGTGGCGACCATCATTTACCTACTTGCCGTTTTCTTTGCACCTCAGAAAGGGCTGGTATTCAAGCTGATAGACAAACGATTTTTACAACGGCGCATCCGGCTGGAAGATACCTTGAAACAGATTTTCCGCTTGCGTGAAGTGGCGCAACTCACGCCCGAAACGCTACAACATCAACTCGGTATCAGTCCTTCCTTTTTGCAACAAAACCTAACGAAACTGCGCTCGAAAGGTTGGTTGGAAAAGCATGATCTACACCTCACGGAAACCGGTACACAAGAAGCGGAACGCCTCGTACGCGCGCACCGACTGTGGGAAACCTTTTTGGCAGACAAAATGGGATTGGATGCGGAGCAAGTCCACGAAGAAGCCGAAAAATACGAACATTTTCTGTCCGAAGATATGTTGGCAGAAGTAGATAAATCCCTCGGCTTTCCCGACCACGACCCGCACGGCGAGCCGATTCCAGCGAAAATCTTCACGCCTGAATTTCCTTTGATTCGATTGGAGGTTGCCCAAAAAGCCCGCATCGCTGCCCGTCAAATGAGTGAGCGTATCACCGCCAAACTCTGGCAATTAGAATTACTTCCCGAAACGGATTTCACCTTGCGGCAGAAAAAAGAAGACATGGTAGAACTCGCTATGAATGGAAAATCGGTGACCGTTCCAATTGAACTAGCAAGACAAATAAATATTCACCAATAGAGTCGTTTTGGAGACGATGAATTAAATTTAGAAATGATTTTTACGTTGCTCTTTTTGAAAACGAGTCGTGCGTGAAGGATAGCAGCGGTTCCGTCCCGCAGGGCGGAAAGAGCGGATAGCCTGACCCCGCCATATTGAAGCTCTTGTAGGCGCAGCCCGATTACTATTTTGAAAGGCGGGGGCACGCCCAAATATTTATTTTATAATATATCAATTGTAATATCAGCACATCGGCAAATTAGCATATCAGCAAATTATTTTTCTTCTTGTTCCTCGCCTCCCATCTGATTATTTTCGTATAATTTATCAAACAAGGAGCTCACCCGATACATCTCATCTATCGTATCATCCTGAAACAACTGAATATCCGGGATGCGACGAATGTGCTTGCGGATGCGCGCAGCCAGCGACTGCTTGAGGCGCGACAACTCGTTTTCTAACTCCAGCATCGTCTCCTGCTTGTTTTCCGTATTGAAAATGCTGAGGTAAATCTTGGCGAGGTTAAAATCCGGCGTGAGCTTTACGCTCGTGACCGTCACCAGCACACTGGCACCATAAATGTAAGTCCCTTCCGATTGCAACACGAGGCCAAAATTGCGTTTGATGAGTTCGGCGGCCTGTTTCTGTCGTACAGTTTCCATGTTTGTCAAAGTTCTTGCGGTCAAATTGCGTAAAATTATTGGATAAAACAAACCGTGCGATTATTAGTTCCTTTTTTGAAATATTTTTCAACACAAAAGGTTATTTTTGTAAAACAAATGGTTTTAATTGTGTTCAGGTGCGATGTGTTCAGATGTTCTTGTCCGCTCGTTACTTGAACACCCGAATACAAGAACACAAAATGTCAACGAAACACGCGACATGAACACACGAACACTTGAACACAAAATGTCAACGACATACGTGAAAGAACACAAAATGAACCAAGCGCAAAATACCCTTCAAACACCCATCAGCTACCTCAAAGGCGTAGGACCACAAAAAGCCGAGTTGTTAAAAACCGAACTCAGCGTCTTCACCATCGGTGATTTGCTGCTGCAATATCCCTACCGTTACATTGATAAAACGACGTTTTATCAAATCGGCGAATTGAGCGAGGAGAGCGGACAAGTGCTGCTGCGCGGCGTGTTGCGGCAACTCGTCATGGCAGGCGAAGGCAAGAAAAAACGTTTGGTTGGAAAATTACGGGATGATTCGGGTGTAATAGAATTGGTGTGGTTTACAGGCTTGCCGTGGTTGCAAAAAGAACTCGTTATCGGTCGGGAATATGTGATATTTGGAAAAATCAATGCCTTTGGTAATAATCTGAATATCGCGCACCCCGAAATGGAATACGTCTCGCCTGATGCGACGCAGACCGCACAAACCTTTGCCCCCGTTTATTCCAGCACCGATAAATTGAACAATCGCGGTTTGGATGTAAAAACCCGTCGCCGCTTGATTCAAACTATTTTTGAAAAATTATTACCAACCGACCTTCCTGAAAATATGCCGGATTATGTAATGCAAAAATTACGTTTTCCCGCTCGCTATGATGCGCTCAAGCAAATCCATTTACCCAAAGACCAGCAAGAATTAGAATCTGCCCGCAATCGCTTAAAATTTGAAGAATTATTCTTTTTACAACTCCGCTTATTACAAATCAAGCGCCGCCGACATGATACGGTAAAAGGTTTTATATTTGACAAAATTGGTGATTATTTCAATCGCTTTTATAATGAAAAATTGCCGTTTGAACTCACCAATGCCCAAAAGCGCGTCATCAAAGAAATCCGCCAGGATTTACGTGCGGGCAAACAAATGAACCGCCTCGTGCAGGGCGACGTAGGCAGTGGCAAAACGATGGTCGCCTTCCTGTGTATGCTCATCGCTTTGGATAATAATTTCCAAACTTGCCTCATGGCTCCAACTGAAATTTTAGCACAACAACATTACATTTCTATCAGTGAATATTGCAACGATTTAGACATTCAAGTCGCGTTTCTATCGGGCTCGATAAAAGGTAAAAAGCGCGAGCAACTCCTCCAATTATTGAAAGAAGGGGAAATTCATATTGTAATTGGCACGCATGCGTTGATTGAAGATTGGGTTGAATTCAAAAACCTCGGTCTCGCCGTCATTGACGAGCAGCACCGCTTCGGCGTGGCACAGCGCGCTCAGCTTTGGAAAAAGAGCCTCCCGCACCCGCCGCACGTGCTGGTGATGACCGCCACGCCCATTCCGCGCACCCTCGCCATGACGCTCTACGGCGACCTCGACGTATCCGTTATTGACGAGCTACCGCCCGGACGCAAGCCGATTACCACCTTACACAAAACCGAAAATCACCGCGACCAGGTCGTACAATTCCTTCGCACCGAAATTGCTAAAGGTCGTCAAATCTACGTCGTGTATCCCCTCATCGAGGAGTCAGAAAAGCTGGATTTGTTGGCACTTGGAGCCGGTTACGAAGCGCTGCTGCGCGACTTCCCCATGCCCGATTACCAAATCAGCGTGGTACACGGCAAGATGAAAGCCGCCGATAAAGAATTTGAAATGCAGCGTTTTGTGCGCGGCGAGACGCATCTCATGGTTGCCACCACCGTCATCGAAGTGGGCGTAAACGTCCCCAACGCCTCCGTGATGGTCATCGAAAACACGGAGCGTTTTGGCTTGTCGCAATTGCACCAGTTGCGCGGGCGCGTGGGGCG
>CAZJXN010000053.1:0-29885 GCA_964549655.1 uncultured Saprospiraceae bacterium | reverse complement strand
TTTCGTTTTCATTCGTACTATCTCCGAATACATTCTAAAAAAATCAGAATAGCACCCATGCCTGTACTTTTCCTGATGGGGGTTAGTTGCAGGCACGAGCGATACACGGTTCCGATAAATCCATGATGTTGTTTTTAAAATAAATGAATGGTATTACTTTACTAATAAAGTGATAACAAAAATAAGTAAGAGCGTGAAGACAACAGTAGCTACCAAACGATTTGAGTTGTCGCGGTGTCCGTAGTAGTCATTATCAGTGCGGTATGGCGGCTCTGATTCATAATAGGGATGGTAGTAGCGACTCCGAGGAGGCGAATAGTAATCCCTGGGATACCGATAGCTGTTGTTAGTGGCTGCCAGCAGGAGCAAAAGCCCTCCTACAAAAAGGAATAAAAAAGTTAAAGACTCCATTGGATAAGTTTTTTTGATTTTGGAATGATAAATGTTTATTAATTTTTATATGATAGTTACATGGTGGCGGTCTTACGCGGATAAGAAATCTCGTTCGGGTTTTTTGCTCGACTTGCCAAAAGACGCACCGTTTGTAGGTTTTGTCTCTTAGTAAGCACTTTTGATTTGATCTACATTTTTTGTTTTTCATAAGCTCACTTTTATATTGTTCTTTCTTTAAGTATTGAAAATATCGTGCCAAAAAACCGTGTTTTCGTAAAATGCTATAAATCAAATATTTATAAACTAATAAAATTTTAAAATATGTAATAATGGATTTTTAAAACAGAAAATAATCAGAAGGTATTCTGAAATAATCAGAATGTATTCACGAAACGTGAAGAATAGTAAGATAGTAAAGCAACAAAATATTATACCAAGCGAAGTTGAATGAGTTTGCCTAAGGTTTGAATACCCTTCTCTACCTCGGCATCAAACGGTCGTCCAAAACTAATCCGCATACAATTGTAATAGCAGCGACCTTGTGTGGAAAAAATCTGTCCAGGAGCGAAGCTGATGCCGCGTTGACGGGCTTCTTTGTACAATTCAAAGGCATTGATATGTTCTGGCAATTCTATCCAAAGTACAAATCCCCCTTCCGGGCGCGTGATGTGAATGTCGGCTGGGAAATACTCGTGAATGGCTTGCAAATAGCGCAAACATTGCGTGTGTAAAGATTTTCGTAAGCGTTTAAGATGCAATTCGTACCGTCCGTTTTCTAAAAAATGTGCAATAGCGGCTTGCGTAAGCGTCGTGCCGGAAACGCTGGTTATCAACTTGTTATGAATCACTTGCTTCGTCCATTTACCCGGAATTGCCCAGCCCACGCGATAACCGGGCGCAAGCGATTTGGAAAAAGAACTGCATTGCAATACTAATCCTTGTGTATCATAAGTTTTGCAGGTTTTCGGGCGGTTTTCACCAAAATACATTTCGCCATAAATATCATCTTCTATGAGCGGAATGTTGCGTTTCGCGAGCATTTCCACGAGTTGGCGCTTGTTTTCATCGGGCATACAACTACCGAGTGGATTATTAAAATTTGGAACAAAAACGCAGGCAGCGATATTAAACTTATCTAACGCATCTTCTAAAAAATCCAATTCTGGTCCCCATTCTGGGCAGGTCGGAATTTCTAATGCTTTCAAGCCCAAACTTTCCAATGCTTGTAAAACCCCAAAATACGTGGGACTCTCCACTGCTACTGTATCGCCGGGCTTCGTGACCGCACGTAAACACATAACAATCGCCTCCATACAACCCGATGTGATCACCACTTCTTCGCTACTCACATTGCCTGACCAATTAAAAGCTAACTTCGCCACTTGATTCCGCAGCGCAGGATTGCCTTGAATGTGTTCGTAATTTAATCCATGATATTTCGATTCCCTCAACACATGAATGATAGATTTATTCAACTTCGCAGCCGGCAATAATTCCAACGCAGGCGCTCCAACCGAAAATTGAATTACTTCATCTGAAGCAAGGTCTTTAAAAACAGACACAATCATTTCCGACAAACTAATTTCCTGCTCAATCGGCTCCGGTTTCGTCACCCTGGGAAGCGGCAGTTTTTTCGGATTATATTTTACATAATACCCCGACTTCGGACGAGATTCCACGAGCCCCCGCGCTTCCAACTGCGAATACGCTTGAAAAGCCGTGCTCATACTAATTTTTTGTTCTTTGCTTAACGTTCTAACAGACAGCAGTTTATCGCCAATTTTTAACGACTCTTGCCGAATCAACTGCTCAATGCGGTCTGCCACTTGTTGATAGAGAAAATCTTCTTGAATGTGGTGCTTGGTCATAATTTTTAAATTTAGATGCCAGAAATTAGATGCCAGATGCCAGACGGGGAAATTCGACCTTTGATTTCCAAATTGCCCTAATATCGCACGAAGCAGTACAAGTAAAAAGCGATTTCACATCTCACCTTTCACCTTTCACATCACTAAATCTGTTCTGCGCAAAAATAACAAATCTGCATCTGTTTTTAGTTCTTTTGAAGCGGCTACCTTTGTGTAAATTTTACAACAATTATGAATAGCAATCGAATCGCTTACATCGCCTTAGCTTTTGTGTGCATCGTGTGGGGCACGACGTATCTGGCGCTGCTGATTGGCGTGCGCAATTTTCCGCCATTTTTATTTACGGGCTTGCGCCAATTTACAGCCGGATTAATTTTGGCAAGTTTCATGATTTTGGTGCGAAAGCAATCACTCGGCGGTTGGGCGAATATCTGGCGGCAGATGCTCATCGGTTTTATGATGATCACGATTGGTAATGGTTTGGTGGGTTGGGCGGAGTTGTACGTGCCGTCGGGCATTGCGTCGCTCATTGCATCACTGTCGCCGCTGTGGATTATTTTGATTAATGTGGCGATTAGTCGAGAAGAAAAAACGAGTCCGTATGCGTGGGCAGGCGTACTCGTGGGCGTGTTGGGTATGATGGTTTTATTTCAAAATAATATTGCAGACTTAACAAATCCAAAATATTTGACCGGCGCTTTTATGATTTTATTAGCTGCTTTAGGCTGGGCGAGCGGGAGCGTTTTCATTAAAAAACAGAAGAAAAGAAGTCACCCGATTCTGAATGCTGGGCTGCAAATGTTCTTCGGCGGGACTTGGAGTTTCGTGTTGAGCCTCTTATTCGATGATTTGAGCAATGTGCAGTGGTCGCCTGAAGCGGCGTGGGCATTGGTTTATCTCATTATTTTCGGCTCGTTGTTGGCGTTTGCAGCTTATGGCTATGCTTTGTCAAAATTGCCGATTACGCTCGTCGCGATGCACGCGTACATCAATCCGCTCGTGGCAGTTTTCTTGGGCTGGCTCATTTTAGATGAAAAAGTAAATGTGAATACAGCTATCGCATTTTTATTAATTGTAACGAGTATTTATTTAGTAAACAGAAGTTTGCAAAAAGGAAAGGCAACAGCTAAAAAATTGGAAATACAAAGTCAACCTGCTAAATTTGAAAATCAAAAAGTCAAAACGGTTAATGTACTTTACACAGAATAGGCGCTTATAGCGTGTTTAACCGCAGAGACCGCAGAGGTTTGCGCAGAGGACGCTATAAGTGCTCCGCGTTCTTTGCGCAAACCTCTGCGCCCTCTGCGGTTTAAATTTAGTTAGCACATTGTCAAATCGGCAAATTAGCATATTATAATATGATACAAATCCTCGACTATCACCCCGATTTCCAACCTTACTTCGAGCAGTTCAATCGCGCTTGGATTGAAGAAGGTTTTGGGCAATTAGAACCCGTTGATATTGAATCGCTTACCAAACCAGAAGAGGTTTTATTACAAACTGGCGGTGCTATTTTATTTGCCAAAAAAGACGATTTCATAGCCGGCACCGTCGCTTTAAAAAAAGTAGACGAAACGACTTATGAACTCACCAAAATGGCAGTGGACGAACGCGCTCGCGGCAACGGCATTGGCACCATCTTAATAAACGCAGCGTTAGAAAAGGCGCGACAAATCGGGGCGCGCCTCGTGATTTTATATTCTAATACCGTTTTTAATGTGAAAGCCGTCCAATTATATCGGCATCTCGGTTTTTTGGAAGTGCCATTAGCAACTGGCGTTTACAAACGAGCCGATATTAAAATGGAAATTTCCGTTGTGCCGATGGACAAAGCGGAGCGCGAGCGTTTGATAAAAAGTTATGGACAAGTTTATAATAAAATCGGTGCGGCTATTGCCGAATATCCGCGCGAGATGTGGCAGTGGCGACCGCCTTCCGGCAAATGGACAATCCATGAAAATCTGGTGCATCTGGCTGATAGTGAGGCGAATTCATATATACGTTGTCGTCGTTTTATCGCCGAGCCGGAGAGTATGGTGCTGGGTTATGACCAAGAAATTTGGACAAAAACATTACATTATCACGAGCAATCGGTGGATGATGCATTAGAACTTTTCCGAATCTTACGCAAAAAATCATACGATTTAATTAAAAACCTACCCGAAGAAGTCTGGAAAAATACCATCGAACACTCCGAAAATGGCACGATGACGTTTGAAGATTGGCTGCGCAGTTACGAAAATCACACGCACATTGGGTCTATGCGGCGGGTGTATGAAGCGTGGACGAGGGAGGAAGGTAGAGGGTAGAGGGATAAGGGTAGAGGGATTTTCCCGTGTTTCTTTCTTTAACACAAAGAGCACAAAGACTTTACGCAAAGGTCACAAGCCGCTCACCTTGTGTTCTTTGTGAGAACCTCTGTGACCTTTGTGTTCAAACAAGCATTGAGTGCAAAGGACAGAGGGAAAGTCCCTCTTCTCTCTACCAATATCCCTCTACCATTTAAAATTAAATTCCTACTTTTCCAGCAAAAATAAATGTCACCTGAAACCTCATCCGTTTCTACAAAACGTCTTCAATCCATTGATATTCTGCGTGGTATCATCATTGTCATTATGGCGCTCGACCATGTGCGCGACTATTATAGCCCTTATCCTTTTAGTCCGGAAGATTTGACGCAGACTTTTCCACTCTTATTTTTTACGCGTTGGATTACCCATTTTTGTGCGCCCAATTTCGTGTTTTTGGCAGGCACTGCCGCTTTTTTATACGGCGCAAAAGTAAACAGTCGTGTCAAACTCAGTCAATTTTTACTCACACGTGGCATCTGGCTCATTTTGGTGGAAATTCTAATAATGAATGTGACGATGACTGCGCAATTGCCGACGCAAACCGGTGTTATTTTTTTAATAATCATTTGGGTCATTGGCGTTAGCATGATTATATTGGCGGGATTAGTTTGGCTACCGCGCTGGGCGATAGCGGTTTTTGCATTCGGCAGTATTTTTTTACATAATGCGTTTGATGGCGCTGGCGGAGTGGTGTGGAACTTCCTACACGCTCCAAATTTTATTCCCATTTCCACAAAACCTGCTTTTTCGATTCTTTCCGGTTATCCGATTATTCCGTGGTCGGGCGTACTGGCGGCGGGTTATCTGTTTGGACAAGTGATGCAATGGGAAGTACTACGCCGACGGAATTTTTTGCTGTGGACCGGTTTAGGACTTATTTTCTTATTTATAATATTACGAACATTCAACATTTATGGCAATCCAATTCCGTGGAGTCCGCAGTCGCGTGGTGCGATTTATAGCGTACTTTCTTTTTTGAATACCTTGAAATATCCGCCGTCCTTGCAATTCCTGTGCATGACGATTGGTCCGGCATTGCTACTTTTAATTCCATTAGAAAATTGGCGCGGGAAAGTGGCAGATTTTTTCCTGACTTTTGGGCGCGTGCCGTTTTTCTTTTTCATTTTTCATTTTCCGATTATCAATGCGACGGCGCTGCTTTTCAATTACGTCCGATTTGGCAAATTAGTTAACTTTTTTGGGACGAGTCCCGACCAATATCCCACTGATTATCAACCTAATTTAGTTATTGCTTATATTGCTTGGATTTTGTTAATTATTTTGATGTATTTTTTATGCCGTTGGTATAATCGTTATAAATTTAATCATAATCATTGGTGGTTGAAATATTTGTAACGCTGAACTTGTTCGGCGACTATGGTTTTGAAGTTTTAAAAGGCTGCAAAAGGATTTAACTTTACGATTCTAATCAATATCCCTAATATGACCAAAATAGGCATCATCGGCGCGGGCGCAATGGGTACGGGTATCGCGCAGGTAGCCGCCACCGCTGGGCACGAAGTGTATTTGTACGACGCCAATGCCGACGCTCTCCAACGCGCTATCACCACCTTGCGCAACACGCTGGATATGCTTGCGCAAAAAGGAAAAATGACGGAAAGTGCCGCCGATACTATCTTTCGCCGGTTTCATTTTGTAGAAAAAAAGCTGGATTCACTTCGAGATTGTGGCTTGATTATCGAAGCGATTATTGAAAATTTGGATGTAAAAAAAGGGCTGTTTGACCAATTGCAGGAAGTAATTGCACCGGATTGCATGTTGGCTACGAATACGTCTTCTTTGTCCGTCACCTCTATCGCCTCTGCTTGCCGCGAACCACAGCGCGTCTTGGGCATTCATTTTTTTAATCCGGCTCCGCTCATGAAATTGGTGGAAATTATTCCTGCTATTCAAACCAATGGTAAAATTGTAGAACAAGCACAAGCCATTATACAAAGTTGGAATAAAACGACGGTAATCGCCAAAGATACGCCCGGCTTTATTGTAAATCGAGTCGCACGTCCTTTTTACGGCGAGGCACTTAGGATTTATGAAGAAGGCATAGCCGATATTGCAACGATTGATTGGGCAATGAAAGAAGTAGGCGGTTTTAAAATGGGACCTTTTGAACTCATGGATTTTATTGGACATGATGTGAATTATACGGTTACCGAAACTATATTTCAAGCCTTTTTCTACGACCCGCGTTACAAACCTTCTTTTTCGCAAAAACGCTTGGTGGAAGCGGGTTATCTGGGTAAAAAATCGGGTCGTGGTTTTTATGATTATAATGAAAATGTAATAAAGCCAAGACCAAATGAAGATGCTGTTCTTTGCGAAACTATTTTTGAAAGAATTGGCGTGATGCTTATCAACGAAGCCGCCGATGCCGTTTTTTGGAAGGTGGCAACGAAAGAAGACATAGATTTGGCGATGACTTTGGGAGTCAATTATCCAAAAGGTTTGTTGAAATGGGCAGATGAATGGGGTATTGATACAATTGTGAAAACACTCGACGATTTGTATCATGTATATCATGAAGACCGCTACCGTTGCAGCCCGCTGCTGCGCAAAATGGCGAAAGTAAAGGAAACTTTTTATTGAGTTTGGCGAATTTTAAAAATGTGCCAAACTTATTAAGTAAAAATCAAGTATGCAAATTCCAACTCAAAATTCCGTACTCGACCAAGCCTACGACATTCAAGCTTTCCGCACTTGGGGACATGAACTCATTGACCTGTTAGTCAACCATTTAGAAGGCACGCACACCAATCCCGAATTTCCAGTTTTGCCGTATCACTCGCCCGAAAAAGAATTACAATTTTGGCAACAAGATTTTAAAAATGGACCAGGGCAGCCGCTTGATTTATTTACAAATATTTTACAACATTCCATTCATGTACATCATCCGCGCTACATCGGGCATCAGGTGTCCGTGCCAGCGCTGGTGGCGAGTTTGGCGGGTTTAGTATCAGATATTTTGAGCAACGGTTCTGCGGTGTACGAAATGGGAATGGCATCGAATGCCTTGGAAAAAGTGGTGACGGATTTTATGTCGCAAAAGGTTGGTTTTCAAGATGGTACGGGCTTTCTGACTTCTGGTGGTTCGTTGGCGAATCTCACCGCATTGCTCGCCGCACGCAAAGCAAAAGCACCCAATGACGTTTGGGAAATGGGACACCAAGAAAAGTTAGCCGTTTTAGTGTCGGAAGAAGCACATTATTGTATTGACCGAGCGGCGCGGATATTGGGTTTGGGGAGTGAAGGTATTATTAAAATTCCGGTGAATGAGCGTTTTCAAATTCGCACCGATTTATTAGAAAATTATTTACAACAAGCTAACAGTCAAGGCTTAACAGTGATTGCAGTCGTAGGCTGCGCGTGTTCGACTTCAACGGGTTCGTTTGATGATTTGGAAAAGTTAGCGGATTTTTGTGAAAAGTATAATCTTTGGCTACACGTGGACGGCGCACACGGTGGCGCAGCGATTTTTTCTGAAAAATATAAGTTCATTTTAAAAGGTATTGAACGAGCGGATTCGGTGGTTATTGATTTTCATAAAATGCTCTTAACGCCAGCTTTGGCGACAGCTTTGATTTTTAAAAACCAATCGGATTCTTATCAAACTTTTTCTCAAAAAGCCCAATATTTGTGGGAGTCGCAGCAAGATGGCGAGTGGTGGAATTCGGGCAAGCGCACGTTTGAATGCACGAAATTTATGATGTCTTTGAAAGTGTATTCCATTCTAAAAACTTATGGCGAGCACGTATTTGAAGAAAATGTGGAACGTTTATTTGATTTGGCGAAAGCCTTTGCGAAGATGATTCAAGCGCGTCCCAATTTTGAATTAGCGATTGAACCGGAAGCCAATATTGTAAATTTTCGTTTTGTAAATACAGCTAATGATTTAAATGAATGGAATAGTAATATTCGCAAACAATTGTTACAAGATGGCAAATTTTACATTGTACAAACGACTTTAAATGGAAAACTTTATTTGCGCACAACGATTATGAATCCGCTGACGACGGAGCAGGATTTGGAAGCATTGTTGGATGAAATTGAGCTGCTATCGCAAAGTTTCAAATAATTTATTTCGCTCTTACATCCCTTCTTGCATTAATTGGAACGCCCCGACCAAAGTCGGGGACGCGGATTTGGCAGATTTGGGCGGATTTTGCACTTCACACTTGCCCTTACAACACTTTTTTTTAACACATAGGCACATAGGTCACAAAGTCGTTTGGTCACTCGGTTACAAAGTCCCCTTTTTCTCTATATTTGTAGCCTAAGCATTTCATCATGAAAATTATAGAAGTCAACGACCGTCGTAGCTGGAGAAAATTCCACCGAGTGCTGAAAACGGTTTATAAAAATACGCCGCAGTACATTTTTCCACTGGAGAATGAGGTGGAAAGTATTTTTAATCCGGCTGCGAATAAGGCGTTTGAATCCGGCGAAGCCAAAATTTGGGTGCTGTTGAATGAGCGGCGACGGGCAGTTGGGCGCATTGCGGCTTTTATTGACCGGCGAGACCACGCGGCGCAGGCACACGTATTGGGTGGCATCGGTTTTTTTGAATGTGTGAATAAAGAAAATTACGTGGATGCTTTATTCAAAGCGGCGGAAGATTATTTGAAAGAAAAAAAAGTAGAAATCATAGAAGGTCCGATTAATTTTGGGGAGCGCGATAAGTTTTGGGGCTTATTGGTAAAAGGGCGCGAACAGCCGCCGTTGTATCAAGAAAATTATCAGCCGGCTTATTATGAAACGTTTTTTTTGAATCGCAATTATCATCCATTCGAGCAGATTCTTACCTACAAAGGCGCGACGAAAGACATTCCGTTTGCGCGGCTCGCCGGAGTTGCAAAACGCCTCAAGGAGCGACAGCCAGTGGATGTGAAGCCGCTTGATTTTGGAAATCTCGAACCTTTTGCGAAGGATTTCAGTGAAGTTTATAATGCTTCGTTTCGAGCATTTCCACATTTTAAACCGCTTACGCCGGAGCGCGTCATTCAAATAATGGAACAAGCCAAACCAATTGCCGACCCTCAAATTGCCTGTATCGCTTACTTCGATAAACATGCCGCAGGCTTCATGGCACTTTATCCTGATGTGAATCCCTACCTGAAACACGCCAAAGGCAAGCTCAACATGTGGACGATTCCAATTTTCTTATGGAAAAAGAACCGTGCTAAAACCCGCATTGCCAAAGGGATGGGCTTCGGTATTCACCCCGATTTTCAGTCGAAAGGCATTTTTGCACTGTTAATGGATTATTTGAGTACCGAACGAAATGTGCGCGTTTATCCATATATGTGTTTGGCAGGTATTCGCACACACAACCATGAAATTCGTAGCCTGTACGCCAAGTTGAATGTAGAAGTTGACCGCGTACACGTGATGTACCGTAAGTATTTGAACTCGAATATCCCGTACGAACCGTTTGAGTTTATAAAAGTGTGAGCGGGGAAAAGTGGAACCGTGCGCTGACTTTTATGCCCTCTAACGCCATTCGGCAAGTACCGATATCTCGTGGACAAACGCGGGTATTTATACGCTTCCACTGCCTGTACGGCATTTTTTTAGCTCTGCAAATGCTGATTCAGACAGTTTCGACAGACAAACCCACTTTTTGTTCCTCTACCCAATACCAATTTTAGAACAATTCTAAATAATTACAAACACCAAACATCCGTTGGGTTTTAGTGCTTTAACAATTAGATTTGCATTCATCCGATAGCAAACACTATTTGGTGCAGAAATACAACAAAACGATAAAAAGACGAAAATGAATTGGTTTACCAATTTTCTAACTTCTTCCATCGGGCAAAAACTTATCATGAGTCTAACGGGACTTTTTATGATAATGTTTTTAATCGTGCATCTGGCGGGGAATTTACAGTTGCTCTTCAATGATGGAGGCGAGGCATTCAATATTTACGCCTATTTCATGACACACCAGCCGCTGATTAAGGTGATTTCGTATGGTTTGTACGCATTTATTTTGCTGCATGCGGTGCAAGGCTGGTTGCTTTGGCGTAAGAATCGCGTATCTCGTGGTCCGCAAGGCTATGCGATGAAAGTGACCCGTGGCGTGGCTACCAACCCTTGGATGGCGAAGAGTATGGCGGCGCTGGGTACGATTATTTTTGTGTTTATCGTCATTCATATGTACCAATTTTGGTTTGTGATGCACTGGGGCGATTTGAAGCAAATCCGTTACGACGGGATGCAAAATGATGTGAAAGACTTATATACACTGGTGGCGGCGACGTATCGGGATTTGCCGTTCGTCCTATTTTATGTGGTTTCAATGGTGGTGGTTGGGTTTCACTTGTGGCATGGATTTCAGAGTGCGTTTCGGACTTTGGGCTTGAGCCATGAGAAATATGTGCCGGTCATCAAGTTTTTGGGTAAGGCGTATGCGGTGGTAGTGTCAGCGTTGTTTGCAATTATTCCGATTATTATGTATCTCAATCAAAGGTGATTGGGGGATGGGTGATAGGGTGATGTTTACAAATTACAAATCACGATTCACAATTTAAGAAATATGAATTTAAATGGTAAAGTACCTCCCGGTCTACTGGAGGAAAAATGGGAGCACTACCGCTCGAATGTGCCATTGGTAGCGCCAGCAAACAAGCGTCGTATTGACGTGATTATCGTGGGTACGGGTTTGGCAGGAGCTTCGGCGGCGGCTACGCTGGGCGAGCTGGGGTATAATGTGAAGTGCTTTACGTTTCATGATAGTCCGAGACGGGCGCATAGTATTGCAGCACAAGGTGGTATAAATGCAGCTAAAAATTATACGAATGATGGCGACAGCGTCCATCGTTTGTTTTATGATACGATAAAAGGCGGCGATTATCGCGCGCGCGAAGGCAATGTGTATCGGCTTGCAGAAGTGAGTACGAGCATCATAGACCAAGCGGTGGCGCAAGGTGTACCGTTTGCACGCGAATATGGTGGGCTGTTAGAAAATCGCTCGTTTGGTGGCGTGCAAGTGAGTCGCACGTTCTATGCGCGGGGGCAGACGGGACAGCAGTTGCTGTTAGGTGCTTATCAATCCTTATCGCGGCAGATTGCATTGGGAACAGTTGCAATGTATAATCGGCATGAGATGTTGGATTTAGTCGTGATTGATGGGAAAGCGCGCGGCATTATCGCTCGGAATTTATTGACGGGAAAGCTGGAACGTTTTTCGGCACATTGTGTAGTGCTGGCGACGGGCGGCTATGGCAATGTTTTCTACCTTTCTACCAATGCAATGGGTTGTAATGTGAGTGCGGCTTGGCGAGCGGTGCGACGGGGTGCTTTGATGGCGAATCCTTGCTTTACGCAAATTCACCCAACATGTTTACCGCAATTTGGAGAGTATCAATCGAAGCTGACGTTGATGTCAGAAAGTTTACGCAACGATGGTCGGATATGGGTGCCTAAGAAAATGGAAGACGCGAAGTTGATTCAACAGAATCAAAAGAAAGGAGCCGATATTCCTGAAGAAGACCGAGATTACTTTTTGGAACGTCGTTATCCGGCTTTTGGCAATCTTGTGCCGCGTGACGTGGCTTCTCGCGCTGCAAAAACCGAGTGTGACCGAGGCTTAGGCGTAGCACCCACGGGCTTGGCAGTTTTTCTGGATTTCGGAGCGGCGATTGAGCGCTATGGCAAATCCAAAGCCAATACGATGGGCAATCACAATGCCGACCAAGCAACTATTTTAAAACTCGGGAAAGAAGTTGTCGCTGAAAAATACGGCAACCTATTCGATATGTACGATAAAATCACGGGTGACAATCCTTACGAAACGCCGATGAAAATTTATCCAGCCGTACATTACACGATGGGCGGTCTTTGGGTAGATTATAATTTGGAAACCAATATTCCCGGCTTATTTGCAATTGGCGAAGCGAATTTTTCTGACCACGGCGCGAATCGCTTGGGCGCGTCCGCACTCATGCAGGGCTTGGCGGATGGTTATTTCGTATTGCCGTACACGATTGGTAGTTTCTTGTCGAATGAAATTCGGACGCCGCGCATTGACCCGAATGGAGCGGCATTCGATGCAGCAGAGAATGCAACGGCAGAGCGGATTAGCCACTTGTTGGCAGTGCAAGGAAGTCAATCGGTGGAAACTTTCCATCGTCGCTTGGGCAAAATAATGTGGGAATATTGTGGTATGTCGCGCAGCGCGGAAGGCTTGACCAAAGCACGCCAAATGATACGCGATTTGCAAGAAGAATTTAACCGAGACGTGTACGTGCCGGGCACTGCCAATGAATTCAATCCAGAGTTAGAAAAAGCCTTGCGCGTGTCTGATTTTATGGAATTGGGGGAAACGATGATTTTGGATGCCTTGAATCGGAATGAATCCTGTGGCGGTCACTTTCGAGAAGAATACCAAAATGAAGAAGGCGAAGCCCTGCGCAATGACGTGGATTTCGCGTATGTAGCAGCGTGGGAATACAATGGTTTTGGGCAAGAGCCAATTATGCACCGCGAGGATTTGGTTTTTGAAAATGTAGAGTTGAAAACGAGAAGTTATAAATAAAATTCGTGATTTGTGATTTGGGCGCTCTTTTCTTGTACGTGCCTCCCGAATAACTAATCATAAAATTTACAAAATGCTTTCTGGACAAGTCATTGAACATACGCTTCGGGAATTAAAACCGAGTTTGACAACCCAATTTCACGTGTCGAAAATTGGCTACTTTGGCTCGTTTGCGGATGGCACACAGACAGAAGAAAGCGACGTTGATATTTTGGTGGAATTTTCGGAAGTGCCGGGCTGGTCGTTTTTTGACTTGCAAATATTGTTAGAAAAAACTTTTCAGCGGAAAGTAGATTTGGTCACGGTCAAGGCATTGAAAGAAGTTTTGAAAGAAAGAATTTTGGCGCAAACGCATTTTGTGTAAAAAAAGAAGACCGTAGCCTTTTACTTTTTTAAATGATATGCTGGATTCCATGCAAGCGATTGAGCAGTACATTGAAGGTGTTGATTTAGCAGGTTTTTTAAATGATAGAATGCGAAGGGATGCCGTTGTTCGCAATTTGGAAGTAATTGGTGAAGCGGCTCATGACCTGCCAGGCAATCTCAAAGAATTACACCCAAATATTCCTTGGGAACAAATGTATCGCATGAGAAACATCGCAGCACACCAGTATTTTGCAGTGGATTATGAAATTGTTTGGAAAATCATTACCGAATATTTGCCTCAAGATAGACAGGCAGTTATTCAAATCATACAATCTTTAAGCAATGAGTACGATGAAACTAACGCTTAAAATCTGGCGGCAAAAAAGTCCGACTCAAAAGGGGCGCTTCGAGACGTATCAAGTTGAAGCGAACGAACATATGTCTTTTTTGGAAATGTTGGATGTATTAAATGACGGGCTGTTGCAAAAAAAGCAAGACCCAGTGGCGTTTGAACATGATTGCCGGGAAGGGATTTGCGGAAGCTGCGGCATGGTGATTAATGGCTACGCCCATGGTCCGATGCAAGGCACCACGGTTTGTCAGTTGCACATGCGCTTTTTCAAAGACGGTGATATTATTACGATTGAACCGTGGCGCGCGGCAGCTTTTCCGGTCATAAAAGATTTGGCAGTAGACCGTTCCTCGTTCGACCGGATCATTCAGGCAGGTGGTTATATTTCGGTGAACACAGGTCAGGCGCAGGATGCCAATGCGATTCCAATTGAAAAAGACATTTCGGCGGAAGCGTTTGATGCGGCGGCGTGTATCGGCTGTGGTGCTTGCGTGGCGGCTTGTCCGAATTCATCAGCGATGTTGTTTGTTGCTGCAAAAGTAGCGCATTTGGCGCGTTTGCCGCAAGGTCATATCGAAGCCAAACGTCGTGCCCAAGCGATGGTGAAGCAAATGGACGAAGAAGGTTTCGGCGGCTGCTCGATGGTCTCCGCTTGCCAAGCCGAGTGTCCAAAAGAAATAAGTGTGAATAATATCGCTCGTCTAAATCGGGAGTATATTTCTTCGACGTTGTTTTCGGATGTCAAAGTTTAGGTTAGACGATAGATATTAGACGATAGACTTTAGATTGCAAAGACGTGACAGATTTTAAAAACCTGTCACGTCTTTCTTATTTCAAACATTTACTTGCGCTTCTCCTTTTATATGAAATACCTGTATGAAATTTTTTATTGTAATCAGTTTCTTGAGTTTATCCATTCCAAGTTGGGGACAAAAGGAAAGTGCAAAATTATTGCAACTGGAACGACAATGGTTGAATGCTTATGAAACCAACAACACCGCCACTATGAATCGTATTGTAGCAGAGGGTTTTCAAATTACTTTTCCAAATGGCGGGCAGCAGACGAAATCGGATTTGATAAAAATGACTCAATCCAAGGAGGGCAAGCCTTCTGGTGCAAAATTTGTGACGCAAGATACCAAGGTAAGTTTTTACGGAAAAAATACTGCCGTGCTACGCGGCACACTTTTCACGCGCTGGCAGGAGCAGAGCGGCACGCAAAAAGAAGAACAACAATTATACACCGATACGTATGTGAGACTCAATGGACGCTGGCAAGTGGTGGCTTCGCATTTGACGACGCAGAAGCCGACCTGAGTGCAAGACGTATCAGGTTTTCGAAAATCTGTCACGTCTTGAATTTAAATCGCTCGGCATTAAACGCCTCTGAATCTCCTTTTGGAATGGACAGTGAACGCCAATTTTCCCCCGCCAACATTCGACTTAAATACGCAATCTGCCCAACATGATACGGATAATGCGCCAACTGCCGATTGATAGCTTCCAACACGGTGTGTCCTTCATTGCGGACATAAATAATTTTTTCAAAATCAGCTTCCGTCAATGTTTCAAGTGCGTCGAAAAGGCATTTCCAACCTTGTTCCCAATCTTCTAAAAGTGCTGTACGACTTTCATAACCACCTTCAAATTCCGCTTCTCGATTGCGCCAAGATTTTTCCCCATCAGAATTTAAAAAATCCGTCCAGCGACTGCGCATATTGCCAGCCATGTGTTTGACGATGATAGCAACACTGTTAGAATTGGCATCCGGTTGCCAGTTGAGTTGTTTGTCGGCTTCTACTTGTAAAATGGCTTTATCTGCCAGGCTTTTGTAATATTGAAATTGTTTTTGGACGCTGGATAGATAGGTTTCCATGTTTGAAGTTATTGTTTGAGGTTGAGGTCGAGGTTGAGACTGAGGTTAAAAGAGGTTCCCATTACAGTCTGGTATCTAAAAATCTGGCATCTAATTCAATACAAGTTCATAAAAAAGCACATTCTGCAAAGGACTTTCGTAATAAGCATCGCATTGTTGAAAACCGATTTTTTCGTACAATTGAATAGCACTTTCCATAACCGGTTCAGTATCAAGTAGCATTCGGCGAAAGCCTAAATCACGAGCGGTTTGGATAGCGTGTTGCATCAACAAATTGCCATAGCCTTTCCCGCGTCCTTCGGGCTTTGGATACATTCGTTTCAATTCGACCGCATCTTCCGAAAAACGTTTGAGAATGGCGCAAGCCAATACCATTTCTCCTTCTTTTAACAGAAAAAACTGAGCCTTAGGTGCACTATATCGCTGTTCTAATTCTGTAACTTCTTTAGTAATATTCTGCAAACGCAATACTTCGTGAAATTCCGAAGCATATTCTAAAATGAGCGCCGCTCCAACAGCAAAATCTGCTGGAGACGACGCTATGACAATTTGTATGGTTTTAACATCTGGCATCGCAACATTTGTTATCCATTCTACTGGTTATCAGGTAATTATGGTATCAAAAAATCTGGCGTCCCTTATCTGGCCTCTCCAGTTACAATCGTGTTCCAACCATATACATCTTCCGCCACACCGATGCGAATGTCCGTGAGGCGTTTTTTCGCTTTCATACAAAAGCTATTTTCATTATAAATGCCCAAATTATAATCCGTTCCTTTGATGTGAATACTGGAAATCGGAGCTGCTACTGCTGCCGTACCCGCGCCAAATGCTTCTTGCAACAACCCTTTTTGATGTGCTTCCGCTAATTCAAAGGCACTAATCGTTCGTTCTTCCACATCATAACCCATTTCTTTTGCTAAAACCAAATACGAATCCCTTGTAATTCCATCCAAAATCGTGTCGGACAATGGCGGCGTAACTAACACATTATCAATCAAGAAGAACACATTCATCGTACCTGATTCTTCAATATTCAACTCCGGCGAGCCGTCCGTCCACAACACTTGGTCGAAGCCTGCCTGCCGAGCGAGTTGCGCTGGGTAAAATGCGCCGCCGTAATTACCTGCACATTTTGCAAACCCCGTTCCGCCTTTACCAGCGCGAATATATTGGTCTTCCACCTTCACGCGAATGGGCTTTGGATAATACGGACCGACCGGACCGCTGAAAATAATAAACTGATATTCTTCTGACGGCTTGGCGCCAAATACTTCCTCCGATGCAAACGCGAACGGGCGAATGTACAGCGAGCTACCTTCTGAATCGGGCACCCAATTAGCATCCAACTGAACCAACGCCTTAATGCCTTCTACAAATAGTTCATAAGGAATTTCTGCCATGCAAAGCCGCTCTAGCGACTTTTGAAAACGATTGTAATGCTTGTCAATTCTAAAAATAGAAACTTTGCCATCTTGCATTTTAAACGCTTTCATGCCTTCAAATACCGACTGTCCATAATGCAAAGCCTGCATCGTAGGCAGAAAAGAAATCGCACCAAAAGGGACAATTTCACCGTCTTGCCACGCTCCGTTGCGGTAATGGGCGGTGAGCATATGGTCGGCTACATATTTACCAAATTCGAGTTGTGTATAATCCACTTCTGCCAAGCGGCTCTGCTTGGTGCGTTGGATGTTGAAATCTAAAGTCGTAGTCATCATTGAAAATGGATTTAAAAACGATTTGAGTTTGGATTGGTTGAGGGTACGGGGTATTAGGTATAAAGAACACGTATAAAGTGTATCCCTCTGCCCTCTACCATTGTCCCTCTTCTTTTGGTAACAAAGTTCAGGTACAAATGTCTGACAATCTATTGAAATAAAACAGATGCAGATTTTAGAATTTTAGGCAGAACAGTTTTAAAAGGGAAATGTGATTTGGAAAACGGGAGCAGTAAAACTAAAAAAAAATATCGTCAACTAAGAAGAGATAAAGCCCGCCTTCGCTCTGCGAGCTACAGCGGGCGAAGGCGGAAAGCGAGGGATTCGAACCCCCGGTACCCTTGCGAGTACTTCGCATTTCGAGTGCGACCCGATCGACCACTCTGGCAGCTTTCCTAAAAAAGAGCAACAAAGTTAGCACTAATTTTTATAAAAATCCAGCCCTGCTACGATTTCAAATTCGGCGTATTCATCTCTCCCAGCATTCGCAACTATTTATTTTACAAAAAATGTAGAAATAACTTGCTTTTGTGTACTTTTTACACTTATATTTGCACCACATGACTATGAACAACGGTTGCCTGGTTGTCTATCCACAAACACACATTGCGGAAAAGGTGCCAGGCTTTTTTTATTTTCGCTACTTTCGGTTTATTACACTACTTTAGGCGTTCTTTTCTATCGATATTTCTTCCTCTTTAAAATTTTATTTCATGCTTCAGGCAGCCGTTTGCATTATGGGAGCAGGACCGGGCGGCGCAGCTACTGCGCTCAAACTCAGTCAACTTGGTATTCCCTGTATTTTAATTGATAAAGCAACTTTTCCACGGGATAAAGTGTGCGGCGATGCCGTGAGCGGTAAAGTCCTTACTTTACTAAAAAGACTGGATCCGACCATTTTACACCGTTTTGCACAGCAACCTTATCAAATCGGCATTAATGGCATCACGTTTGTAACGCCCAATCTGCGTGACATTCACATCCCTTTCAAGCCGATGCAAGCAGAAAATGTGCCAACTACGCCCGGCTACGTCGCACGTCGGGTGGATTTTGACCATTTTTTAATCGAAGAAGTGAAGCGCCATCCAAGTATTCAATTCTTTGAAAATATTGCCATTGAAAAGTTTGAACGCACTCCTAACGGTTTTAGAATAAGTGATGCTTCGGGCAAATTTCAAGTAGAAACGCAACTATTAATAGATGCTTCGGGTGCGCATTCGGCATTCAGTCGTAAAATAGGCGGCTTGGAAAAAGACCCCAAACACCACGCTGGCGCTATTCGAGCCTATTACAAAAATGTGAAAATGCCCCGACAAGATGCCATTGAGTTGCATTTTATAAAATCCATCGCACCTGGTTATTTTTGGATTTTTCCGTTGCCAAACGGGGATGCTAATATAGGTCTGGGCTTACGAACGGACGTTTTGAGTAAAAAGAAAGTAAATCTACGGGAAACATTACAAGAATTATTACAAACACATCCGATTCTAAAAAAACGTTTTGCAGAAGCAACTTTAGAAGGCGATATTAAAGGATTCAGTTTGCCGTTAGGCTCTAAAATACGTCCTATTTCGGGCGACCATTATATGCTCATCGGCGATGCCGGACATTTGATAGACCCACTCACGGGCGAAGGAATTGGGAATGCTTTTTACAGCGGTTTTATTGCAGCGGAGCAAGCGCAGGCTTGTCTGAATAAAAATGATTTCTCGGCAGCTTTCCTAAAAAGTTACGACCAGCGCGTGCAGCGCGTACTTGGCTCGGAGATGCGTTGGAGTTACCGTTTGCAAAAAGCCCTCTCTTACCCTTGGCTGGCAAATTTGCTCGGTAAAGTCATCGCGGACAATGCGTATTTCATGCGTTTCTGCTCAGAGTTGATTGTAGATTTGGGGAATTTGGAGCGATTGTTTAAGCCCGGATTTTGGTGGCGGGCGATGACGAGGAAGTCTGAACCATGATTCGTAGGATTGTGGGATTTTCTTGATTCGCTTATAAAATCCCACGAATCAAGGTTCCTACTGCCGCGGAAAGCCCGGCATTCCCGGATTAGGTGGAGTGCCACCGCTTCGATTTGCAGCACCCGCCAGATTCCGAATATTATATGTAAAAGTCAACATGAAATAGCGCGTGAGTACATCCGTGCGCACGTCTTCCACGTAAGTTTCCGTTACGTTGCGCATGATGCTGTTGTTTTGTTTGAGCAAGTCAAACGCATTCAAACGCACTTCTCCCACTTTGTTTTTTAAGAATTTATAGCCAACGCCTGCATTCCAAAGTAAAAAACTCTGATTGAATTCATCGCCCAAGCCGGTGTACAGCGAGTGAGTGAGGTCGGTATTGATAACCACACTTTTCCAAGGCAGCCAGTTGAAACGCAAGGACGTATTTTGATAATAATAGTTGTTGTCCAACTGTGGTTGTAATGTATTTTTTACAATGTTATAATTAGCAGAATAGGAAATATTAAAATCTAAACTTTCGCTAATATTACTACTCAACACCAAACCACCATTTATATTATATGTATTTGCTTCGTTTAAAGCATTGTTAATCAATCCCGGAGAGAGGGTATATGTAAAGCCTGCATTCACATTCAAATTACTTTTTATAAGTTTCACGGGCATTCCATAAGTTAAAAAAGAGCGCAAGGTCCAAAATCCATCCAGATTGACGGGCTGCGAGAGTTGCGAACCTCGATTCAACGTAACGCCTTCTTGTAATAAAGTGTCTTTGGATGCAATAAAAGTAGAATTGGTGATATAATCACTTGTAAAATTGGCGCTCACCACCGCAAAAAATGTAGATGCCGTCTGTATATTCGTGCGATTGTAGCGCATCACGAGTGTATTGGTGTATTGTTGCGACAAGTTTGGATTACCGGCACTGAGTTGTAATGGATTGGAATTGTCAATTACATTTTGCAATTGCGTGACAGACGGTGTCTGCGTTTGCGTGCGATAGAATAAATTAAAATTCATGCCTTGCGCCGGACGATATTCAATGCGGACACTTGGCAAAATATTGTCAAATGACTTATCCACATTCAGCGTACGTGGAAACGACTGCGCACTGGATAATCCTACATTTTGATAGTCTGCGCCGACGTTGAAATTGATATTTTTTACCCGCAAACGATAGCTCAAACCGCCGCGTTGCGTAGTGGTTTCATTATCAAAACGGTTGGATAAAACGGGGTCAAGTTCTGTATAAGCATTCGTCGCTTCATTTAATTGATTGGTAATGCGCTCCGAATTGCTCTGCGAAAACGAAGGGTTATAAGTGAATTGTAATTGTGCGGCTTTTCCAATCGGCTCGGTATAATTGAGGTTGGTCGAAAGCGTGTAGCCGTCGGAAGCCGTGTCGGTAATCTGGTCGCGCAACTCCGTGGAATCAGGCGCAAAATATTCGGTCAGAGAATATTGGTCTATTTTGCCGACGCGGTCGTTCAAACTGGTATTCAAATTAATCGAAAACGTGCGTCCTTGCTTGCCAAAACGGTGCCGCCACAAGATTTCATTGTTAAAATTATAGCCAGAATTATCCGATTCGCGGTCATTTCGGGTACGGCTCAACAAAGAACCTTCGTCAGAACCATTACTACCAAATAATAAACTATTGGCATTATTGTTTTGAAAACTCAAGCGCGGTGTAATAATAATCGAATTGCTGGAGTCAATCGTGTATTCCATGCGGAAATTGACGCGATGATTATAATTGTCACTTTTGGAATCACTGTTTTCATTATAAAATATACTGCCGCCTTCCTGCAAAAATGTTTCGCGTGCGGAAAGCCGACTGGTCTCATTATACGAATTATTAAAAAAGTAACTACTGGTGATTTTAAATTTCTTGCCCCAACTATCTGAGTAATTAACGCCAAATGAATTGGTGCTGTTGATACCGCCTTGTTGACCAATGAGGAAGTTGCTCGCGCCGCCGCCACCACCAAAGTTTCCTCTGCCACCGCCCGGAGGACCGCCGGGTCTACCGCCGCCGCCGCGTTGATTGTTGTTATCGCCACTCGACACGCCCAATAAATCCTGCGAAGAGAAGTTCTGCTGATTCACATTATTTGCCAAACCAACAATTGAAATACGCGCATCGCCATTGAAAATATTATAATTGCCGCCAGCCGCATAGCGGTCGTCTGTGCCATAACCCGCCGAAAGTCTGCCAAATTCTATCTTGCCCATGCCGCCGCGCGTCACGATGTTGAGTGCTTTTTCCGTATTTCCATCATTAAAACCAGTGAACTGGGCTTGGTCGTTGAGGCGGTCAAATACTTGAATTTTATCCACGATTTCCGCCGGTAAATTGCGCAAAGCCAGTGTTGCATCATCGCCAAAAAATTCCTTTCCGTCAATGGTCACGCGCTTCACGTCCTCGCCTTGCGTTTTTACCACGCCATTTTCCACCGTTACGCCGGGCATTTTTTGTACCAATTGTTCGGTCGTGGCATCTGGATTTACTTTGTAAGCACCTGCGTTGAATTCAGTGGTATCGCCTTTTTGTTGCGCCCGGATTTGCACCGCATCCACTTGCACGCTTTGCAATTGTCGGGAGGCGAGTTGCAATCGAATCGTGCCGAGATTTAGATTTTCATTATTCAAATAGACCGTCGTATCCAGCGTTTCGTATCCAATATAAGTCGCTTTTAATAAATAATTACCAGCCGGTATATCTTCTATTTGAAAATTGCCATCTACATCCGTCGCTGCGCCGCTGATTTGGGTGGAATCGGCAGCTCGAAGCAGGAGTACATTGACACCAATCAAAGGCTCTACGCCATTCGGATCTAACATTCTACCGGAAATCGTAGCATTTTGTGCCCTCGCAGCGAACGCGCTTAGGACGAGCGCGAGGATCAAAAGTTGTGGTAATTGTTTCATCTTATAATTGAATTAGATAATTTTTGTAACAATAATTTGATAAAATGTAATAAATAAAATCAAAAATGTAATGCGCGGTCTTCTGCTAAAAAGATTTACTCGCCAAATACTGTTGAAATCGCTCTCGATACTGCTCGGCAATGACGATAGCGAAGCCATTTATCAAAATACGACTGCGCTCTACACTTTCAATTTTTTCCAAATTCACAATATAGGAGCGATGCACTCGCATGAATTGTTCAGCCGACAGCCCTTCTTCTAATGATTTTAAACTCATTAAAGATAAAATGGGCTTACTTTGATTGACTAAATAAATTTTGACATAATCTTTCAAACCTTCAAAATATAACACCTCATTCAAGTTGATTTTCAACAGTTTATATTCCGATTTTATAAATAAATAAGGCAGCGTTTCTCCTTTTTGCTTTTGCGCATCTACGAGTTGAAACCATTCTTTTGCTTTATTTGCCGCTTTCAAAAACTCTTCGTAATTAAAAGGTTTCAATAAATAATCAAGCGCATCCACTTTAAATCCATCCAATGCGTACTGTTCAAATGCTGTGGTGAACACAATTTTTGGACCATTTTTCAAGGTGCGCGAAAACTCCACGCCACTCAAATCGGGCATCTGAATATCCAGAAAAATCAAGTCAATCGGGTGTGCGTCCAATACTTCCATCGCCTCAAACGCGTTCGCGCTGCGCCCCGCCAGTTCTAGAAAAGGCGTGCGATTCACGTAGCCTTCGAGCAAGTCGAGGGCCAGGGGTTCGTCATCTACGATGAGGCATTTAATTTTTTTCATAGAAATTGTGTTCGTGTGTTCAGGTATTCGTGTGTTCGCAATCTCCTGATGACACTTGGTTGCTAACCAATAACAATTTTCAAATTAGAGCGAAATATGCCATTTATTACTTCTTGTGTAAACTCGTATTGATTTGGATATAATAACTCCAGTCGCCTTTTTAAATTTTCTAATCCGATGCCGGAGCCGCCTTTGTCCGTATCCGTTTTTGGGAAATTGGTATTTTCTACTTCCAATAAAAGTTGTTTATTTTCTATCCGCATTTTTATGATAATGGTCGAAGGTTGGCTGGCACTCACGCCGTGTTTGAACGCATTTTCTACCAATGGGATGAACAGTAAGGGCGCAATTTCTACATTTGGCGGCTGTTCTGGCAAATCGTCTTGCACATTCACTTTATCCGTGAGGCGCAGGCGCATGAGTTGAATGTAATTTTTTAAAAACGTAATTTCATTCGATAAAGCGACGTGTTCTACTTTTGCATCGTATAATAAATAACGCATCAATTTACTCAATCCGTGAATAGATTCTTTCGCTTTTTCTGGGGAACTGTCCACCAATGAATAAATATTATTCAAAGAATTAAAAAAGAAATGGGGTTGGATTTGATATTGTAAATGGGAAAGTGTGGATTTTAACTGCTCCGTTTCCATTGCTTTACGCTCCGTCTCCATGCGCCGCCAGCGTTGCAAGCCGCGCACCATTACACTCAACATGACCGTCAGCAAAAAAGAAAGGGCAGTGCGAAACAGAGCATAACTTTTGAAAAAGAGAAATCCCCTACGATGTCCACCTCCGCCTCCGCCGCCTCGACTGTGTTCTCGCAGTAAATCTTCTATCCATTCTTGTCCCCACAAGCATAAAGCGACCAGGGCAATATTTATTAAAATGAATAACGCAAATTGATTTCTAAATAAAAGTCGGTCAATGAGTATAAAATAATTTAAATAAAATAACGCCACGGAAAAGAAGAGCGGCAGCATCGTGCGCAGATACACCGAACTCGGCGGCGGCTCTCCAAAACTAAACAGCACCGGAAACCCAAAAAGGATGCCCCACACCACAAAATGTAGTATAATATTGGACGCTTTTTTATTTTTTGATAATGGTATCACCGTAAGTTGATGTGCTAATCCCGCCGTGCGGGACAAGTTTTGTTAATTTGCCAGTATACTGATAAAATGCAGTTAATCAGTTATTTGGTAATATAATGGCTGGTGGAGCGCAGGAATTGTTTAAAATAATAGTCAATTCATTTGCATTTTTCTGATATTCCTTTACTCCACCATTCCAGC
Source organism: uncultured Saprospiraceae bacterium (assembly GCA_964549655.1). Classification (GTDB taxonomy): domain Bacteria; phylum Bacteroidota; class Bacteroidia; order Chitinophagales; family Saprospiraceae; genus JADJNW01. The sequence goes on along the minus strand of CAZJXN010000053.1, from coordinate 5,418 downwards.
CAAACTAAATTAAACTAAACTAAACTATTGTATGATAAACCCTTTTGTCGTCGTGCCTTTCGCGTCGGTGATGCGGTAAAAATAGGACTTACCTTTCAAGTCGCCAGTGGTCACTTGTAGCTTGTTTATGCCTTGCTCCAAATTACCATCGAATACAGATTTCACCATATTTCCTTGACCATCAATGATTTCCACCTTTACTTTACCTGCTTGTAATACTTCAAATTCCAGATTCTGCATCGCACCCGCCGGATTGGGGAACGCTTCTACTTTCCGATTAATGGGTGCCGGTTTAGCGGTCGTGGTAGTTGCATTGGGGTCTAACAATAAGAAATGTATTTTTTTGTGCGAATCGCTTTTGTCTTTTCCACCTTCGCCGTGATGCGTTGCTGATTTATCTGCTTTTTCGTCTGACTTTGTTGTTGCGTATTTTTCCCAGATGGCTTTTTTATCTTGTTCCCATTGTTTTTCCTGCGTGGCTATTTCCGCGTAAAGCGCATCAATATTTGCGCTGTATTTTTCTACCAAAGCCTTTGTTTGTGCATATTTTCTGTCACTTTTTGCTTCTTTCCCTGCTGAAGCTTTATCACCCCGTTTTTCTTTTCCATCCCATTTAGAACCCTTGTCACCTCGGCGGTCACCACTTTCCTGATGGCGTTGCTCGTGTTGCGTGCGCATTTCGGCAATCAACTTTTTATCGGCTGCGGAGATTTTGGATTCTAATTTAGCGCGCTGCTTTTGCAATACCGGTTTTACATTTTTTTCGTGGTAAGCGTTCATTTCCGTGCGAGCGGCTTGCATTTTTTCATGGTTGGCATCGCGGTTGGCGCGGTTTTGCTGCATTTTAGCCTTTTGCTCGGTTTGTGCTGCCTCCCATTTGGTACGTTGCTCCGGTGTCAAGATGGCGGCTACAGCGGCTTCGCGCTCTTTCATCAATTGCTGCATCGCGGTGCGGTTTGCTTTCGTTTTTTCTGCTTGGCGCAATGCGTCAAACTTCGTTCGATACGATTCCTTGATTTTATTGATTTCCGTCTGCTGTGTTTCACTCAATTCCACCACCGATTCCAGCGGCGCGCCTTGATGAGACATCCGTTGTGCATCTACTTGCGAAATGGTCATTCCAAGCAAAAGTAGTAGTACTAAAAATTTCATTTTCTTCATAATAACAAGTTCTATTTGATTACAAGACAAAGATGCGCGCGCCATTTTCAGAAAGCAACTGCAATGGACGTTTCGGGGATTTGTATGGAAGATTGGGAGGATTTTGTCTATTGGAAAATGTTTAAATTCGGTAGGTGTAACCATTTATTGGAAGGTGCGCATATTTGTGTATTATTCAACACAACCACTTTTGAAAAATTTAGAAATAAAAATACTGGTAATATTTAAAAAATAAAATATGCTTCAAATTTATTATTCAAAAAAGGGAACACCTTATATCTGGGCTAGTGAACTACACGAAAAACTACTAATTGAAGAAACTTTACAAAATTGGTTTCCTCGGATGATTGAGTATGGATTTGTTGAAAATCAAGATTACAGCCAGCATACTAAAGTTATTAGATTAGAAAATGACGAGGATTTTGCAGCTAAAGATTGGGCAGTACAAATAGATATGGCAAAGCATATTGCAATAGTTCAAAAAAATAGAGCAGGTAAATCAATTAGAGAATATTTAGTTTCACTTGATAAAAAAGTTCAAGATGGAAAATTATTAAGCCCTGAACAAATACAGGCATTATTCGAGGTATGTAAGATATTAGGATATTTTACAGTGCAAAAATATTTAGAAAAAGAACATTACGATTTTTTAAACAAGCCAAAAAACTGGTGGGAAATAAGAGCAAAATTGTTAGGTTACCAAAAGTCTGACTTAGAGGAAATGGTTAGAGAATTAGGAATAAAGTACAAAAACCAGCGACAAGCATTATTTCACATTGATAAGTATGAATTAATTAGAATGGCGACACTTGACCTTTTTTTAGCAATGGGTAAGAGTGAAGAATATGCTAAAAATATTGCAAGGTTTACAGAGGAGATAGCAAAAGAAATCAAACCTGATATATATGACGATACTAATTCAATCATAAATTTTAAACCTAAAGAACAAATAGAAACCATAGAAAAAATACAAAAAAGAAAAGAAAATATCTTTTTACTTGATAAATTTAATTAATTCCTAGTAAAATCTCATTAAAGTCATACATGAATAAAATCTGGTGTCTTCCTTACTTCGTCTGGTTTGCCGAGTGTATGTTGATTGCTATTGCTTACTTTATATTTACACCTAAAAAAGAAGCGGTTGCGGACAGTCCTCTCGTTATACAATTCATTATCAAATACGCCCATTCTATGGTTTGGCTTTTATTGGCAATCGCTTGTCTGGCAGCTAATTACAACTGGAAAATATCGGCTAAATATATATCATTGACGGCACTTGTTACTTACATGATTTTTATCATTACATTTTTCAGTGTGAGTAGTAAAAAATAAAGAACTATGTTTAAATAAAAAGTATCCGATTGTTGCATAAATACTTTTTCACTCCGTCCGCTTCAATATGGTATGTAAAGGTTTCACGTCTATTTTAAAAGCCAAATTTTTAGTCTCGGATAGCCAATTTAAATCTGATTTATTTTCTAAATATTCAACGCATTGATAAGTTGTTGATTGTACGCCTTGCTGCTGCAAAAACTCGTTTAAAAATTGAATTCGCTTTTGAATTTGTTTTTCCGATTTTCCTTTCACAGCAATAATGAGTTGATAATTTTTAAAATGATTAATAGATTTTCCAATTACCGAAAAATAGACTTGCGACCATTGTTGCAATTCATTGTCTTTTTGAAAAGTAATGTTTAGGCTGTGTATTGTAATGAAACGCTCCAATTCTTCTATATTTCGAGGCTGTAGCACCATCAAATTTTCATCTTGTGGTGTAATTGTTACATTATCACAAGCAATTTCATAAATAGCAGAAGCATTGTCAATTAACACATTTCCATTATAAGATACAGATAAAGGATTTAAGTAATAAGCGTGTAAAGATAAGTAGGTAACCGTCGTAGTGGGCTGAAAGATAAACTCGTAAGGCTCCCAATTATCATTTTTTATTAAATCCGTCTTGGCAAGTAGCTGTCCCGCTTCACAAAAACTATTTCCTCCCCATACCAACAATCGAATTGGATTGCGATAATTGACCTTACTGCCACCGGTGCGGGTGTAATAATTTTCTGCTTTGGCGAGTTGCAGGCTAAATTGATAGCATTTACCGGCTTCGAGTGGCTTGGTCAGGCGTTGACCCACCGCATCCCAAGTGTTGTTGTCGCGCACCACCATGCTGAGGTAGCCTTTCATGTGCTGCGGTGCCAACGCTACCTCCTGCAGACCAGCGTGCATCGCAGGCGATTCCTCCGTCTGAAAACCACAGTCTACCCAACTCGCTTTATTGTTATTGAATAAAAAAGACATATCCTCTTGCTCGAAAGAAGAGTTTTTTAAATAAATCACATTTTCCTGTGCGGTTACAAAACACACATTTACAAATAAAAATAAAATAATAAGAATGTAATGCTTTTTCATAAGAAGGATTTTAAAAAATATAGGCTCCTGCAAATTAAGCTATTTGAATGATTTTATCAAGCAGCATCGCTTTTTGAACCTCAAAAATTTTGCTACCTTTGCCCTTGCGATGAATGGGAATCTTGCGATCACAAAGCAACCGAAATGGCTTTTTTACAGTTTTAGCGCGCTTACGCTGGCGAGTATTTTTGCCGTTGTGCTCACGTCGCAATATTTACTGTTAGGTATTCCTGCATTCGTACTGCTGCTTTATCTTACGATAATTGACTTCCGAACGATTTTTTTTCTCCTGCTTTTTTGTATTCCACTATCTACAGAAATTATTTTCCCCAATGGATTTGGCACTGATTTACCCACCGAGCCACTGATTGTAGGTTTAATGGGCGTATTTTTTCTTTACATTTTACGAAATGGCAATGCAATAGACCGTCGTTTTTTTCAACATCCTATTACATTATTACTTTTGCTGCATATCGGCTGGATATTTATTGCGACGACGCAGTCCAGTATGACTTTCATATCTATTAAGTTTTTATTAGCAAAACTGTGGTATATTATTACTTTTTTCTTCTTAGCTGGAATGTTGCTAAAAGAAGAAAAAGACGTGCGAAAATTCTTCTGGTGCATCTTTATCTCCTTAATTTTCACGGTGGTAGTTACATTGATTCGGCATGCGCCGCTTGGTTTTACATTTGAATCGGTGTATCATGTTTTACATCCATTTTATAGAAATCATGTGACTTATGCAGCTATTATGGCGGTATTTGTGCCGTTTGTATGGTTTGCAAGATATTGGTATCCGACATTTAGTACGAAGTGGTTGATATTAGCAGCCGCTTTAGTTTTATTATTAATTGCGATTCAATTGTCTTACACCCGAGCGGCTTATGCGGCTATTTTTTTTGCGGTAGGCGGCTACTTCATGATTCGCTGGCGATTGACAAAAATAGCGGTCACGCTTGCTACTGTTTTCGCTATTAGTTTGGTAAGTTATTTAGTAAATGATGAGCGCTACCTTGCCTTATCGCCTGATTATGAGCGCACTATCACGCATAAGGATTTTAATAATTTGCTGGAAGCTACGTACCAATTAGAAGATATTTCCACGATGGAGCGCGTCTATCGCTGGGTGGCAGCTTTCCAAATGAGTAATGAAAAACCTTTATTTGGCTTTGGTCCCGGCAATTTTTACACGTTTTATAAAGGCTACACCGTCACCAGTTTTCGCACCTATGTGAGTGACAATCCAGAACAATCTGGCGTACACAGCTACTACCTTATGACACTCGTGGAGCAAGGGTATATCGGATTAATTATTTTTATGATATTCATTTTTTTTACCTTGATATACGGCGAGCAAATTTATCATCAAACGCAAAATAGTAGCGACAAGCGGATTGTAATGATGGCACTCTTAGCAATTTTGGTTATTCTTTCCTTGCAATTGATAAATGACTTGTTGGAAACAGATAAAGTAGGACCTTTTTTCTTTATCAGTGTGGCGTTGCTGGTGAATGTGGATGTAAAGAATCGGAAAAGGTTAAATCCGATAATAAATCAAGCTATGTAACTTTATCGCACCGCTTTAAATATTTTGCAAGAAATCCTCAAATGCCATTACTTTTCTATAGCCCCGATTTTTCAATCCATTTAACAATGGTTTATCTCTGGTAAGTAATATTAAGTCTAATTGCATTCCTAAAGCGACATAACTACTGTCTTTTAAATCTATATCTTTCAATAATTCATTAGCTTTCTTGATATTTTCATTGGCGAGAACATAGTAAGGCAGGACGGTAATATTTGAAAAAACAAAGTAAGACCAGCGGCGCAATTCGT
>CAZJXN010000052.1:27024-29943 GCA_964549655.1 uncultured Saprospiraceae bacterium | reverse complement strand
ATTGATTTACATGGTTTTAAAATAATTTAATACGCCATTTTAATTTCATTTTAGTATTATTTTCTTTTCCAGAGCCGATTACGTTTATTTTCTAGGTAAAGTCCAAAAATATTTGGCTCCTTACGCTGATATTCTTAGTTATTGCTTGATGCCCAATCACTTTCATTTTTTGATTTATCCAAATGAAAAGGCTATCATGCAAAGCTCGGTAACGACTGGCTTCACTCAAATGAGTAATTTTTCATATGGCGTAAAAGTATTATTAAGTTCTTATGCCAAAGCTATTAATAAACAAGAGAATCGGGTAGGTTCGCTGTTTACACAAAACACCGTTTGTAAGCAAGTAAGTTCAGAAAGCAGCTTAGAAGATTACGCACTTTGGTGTTTCTATTATATTCATTGCAATCCAGTAAAAGCAAAACTGGTCGAAAAAATGAAAGATTGGGAATTTTCTTCTTTTCAAGACTATATCCATTTAAGAAAAGACGATTTTTGTAATAAAACACTTACAAAACAATTATTGTCACTTGATATAAATACTTGGTTGCTGGAAGAAAATAATCTGTTTCCTGACAACTTCGATTTTGAATAAATTACGTTTTCAATAAGATGGAGATATGGCACACTTTTGAAGTGCGCCATATCCATCACAAAAATATTACTATGTTTTATAGTAGAATCTTATCAATTATTTTATTTGTATCATTCTTATCCTCAACTGCCTCCGCCCAATTCGGCACGCTCCTGCTAAAAGGAATGCGCATTACAGAATCAACAGCCATCCGCTCAGGCGTGTATAATTTCCAATCCGACAGCCTCGGCGCGCCCATTCTAACCATTGAAGGCAATAATATCACAATAGATTTTTTGGATGTAATAATGGATGGCGCAACAGCCGGAAAAACGCCTGATTCATTTAAAGGATTAGCAATTTTGATTAAAAACGGGAAAAATATTACTATTAAAAACCTAAAAGCAAAAGGTTATAAAGTAGCAGTGATGGCGGTGGACGTGGAGAATTTGCAATTGTTAAATAGCGATTTGAGTTATAATTTTCGGCAGAAACTGCACAGTGCGCGCGAGCGCGAGAATTTTCAAGACTGGATGAGTTATCACAATAATGAAAAAGACGAATGGCTGCGATATGGAGCGGCGATATATTTAAAAAATTGCAACAATGCGATAATCAAGGGTTTGCGTGTTACTCAAGGGCAGAACGGTATCATGATGACTAATTGTAATGACGGACTTTTTTATAATAATTATATAGAATTTAACTCTGCAATCGGTATTGGAATGTATCGGTCGAGCCGCAATCGGATTATGAATAATCAGTTGAATTTCAATGTGCGCGGTTACAGTCACGGATTTTACAGTCGCGGACAAGACTCGGCTGGAATTCTAGTTTATGAACAAAGTAATGAAAATGTGTTTGCTTATAATTCCGCAACGCACTCCGGTGATGGCTTTTTCCTCTGGGCAGGACAGCATACTATGGACACTGGCAAGGGCGGTTGTAATAATAATGTTTTGTATGGAAATGATTTTTCATACGCGCCGACTAACGGCATTGAAGTAACATTTAGCAGTAATAAAATTGTGAATAATAAATTGGAAGGTTGTACGTACGGCATCTGGGGTGGCTATAGTTTTAATACACAAATCGTTGGGAATCAAATTGTAAACAACAAATATGGCATTGGAATTGAACACGGACAGGATAACGCAATTATATCCAATGTTTTTGAAAATAATAAAATTGGTATTCAACTCTGGGAACGAATGACGCAGCCGGGCGACTGGGGTTATGCTAAAAACCGCGATACGCAGAGTAAAAATTATGATATCCAACGTAATATTTTTACCAATGATTCTATTCCGTTAAAGATTTCGCATTCCACGAAAGTGGCGATTAATGACGATAATCAGTTTATCAATTTTCAAAAATTATTAATTTCCGAAAAGCCGAATGAAGAATTCTATCTCGTCAAAAATGACATTTACGGCAGTGGCAGCTTGGGCGACGCAGCGGAAGACGCAGCTATCAAAAATCGAATGTTGAGAACACCGAACAATTTGAGCCGCTTACAATCTGGCAACACGTCCTACGCGCAGCAGTTTGCGCCGCAAGCATTATCCGATGGAAACCCAACAAAACCAACGATTCTCGGCAACCGATCCATGATGCGCGTGAACGAATGGGGACCTTACGATTATCAATATCCCAGCATTTGGTTGGATTCGATTGCTATAAATGAGTATCATTTCGCGCTGTTAGCACCGCAAGGAACTTGGCGCGTGCTGCGTTCTGAAGGTTTTGACGTTACTAATTCAAATATAAAAGATGCTAAAATAATTATAAATAAAAAAGCAGCAACAGATTTTTTATTATTAGAAATGGAATATATTGGAGCGCAAGATGTAATAACGCAATTTGGAGAAGTGATTACAAAAGGTAAACCAATTATTACACGTTTCATGCGTTCTGAAAAAATATTGGATTGGAATGTGCACTGGCATACGTACACGGACGCAAGCGACCCGATTAAAAATTATAAAACATTTGAGCAATTGAAAAAGCAAAAACCACTAAAAATCGAGCAAAAACGAGACCTGAACTACGTGTGGTGGGACAAACCAGCGGCGGAAGTACCGACTGATAAATTCGCTACGTTCGCCGATACACAATTTACGGTTGTAAAAGGTAAATATAAATTAATACTCACAAGCGATGACGGCGCGAAATTATTTTTAGATGGAAAATTAATAATGGATCATTGGAATGTGCATGAATCAGCGGTAGATGTAATAGAAGTGGAGTTAAACGGTAAACATAAAATAGAAATTGAGCATTTTGATGCAGCGGGTTTATCGAATCTGGAATTCCGAATCGAAAAGATATGGTAATGTGCCAATGTG
>CAZJXN010000052.1:3486-26924 GCA_964549655.1 uncultured Saprospiraceae bacterium | reverse complement strand
TGGTAATGTGCCAATGTGCTAATGTGCCTATTTGCCGATAATCATCAGCATAACTTGTCCCGCTAACGGGATCAGCACATTAACTCATCAGCACATTAAAAACGGGGCTTAGTGCCTTTCATAGTGTGTTTGCTTCTACTAACAAATAATTGATAATATATACGTTATTGGTTCTTCGTTTTATTATTGATAAAATATTTTTTCTTTATACTAAATACCAAGTGCCGAATACTAAATAAAAAAAGAAAACTGGGCAGTAATTCATTTATCACTACCCAGCCCGGAATAATAGCAACTATCTACTTATCTCCAATTGCCCTTCTGAAAAATAAAACACCCTATATTCTTGAAAATCACGCCTTTGGCGATGATTTGTTATTTGTTACTGGTGATTTGTAAATAACTTGTTCCGAAACATTATTTCAAATCCTATAAATTTTGCAATCCTACGAATCAAGGTTAAAAAATAAGGGGGTAGGAAAAATTATCCCATAAACCTAATTCTTCAAATCGTAAAGCGACGCAGTTTGGATTGTAAAAGGTACTCAAAAGCTCATTTGTTTGTGCATTTCTGTGCCCTACCCCCGTGTGGGACAGCCTGTACGTGTTCGTTTTCCCTCTGAGTGGTACAGGCTATCAAATTTCTTTTCAAAGAACTCGGAGAAAAAACGCCCTGCGCCACGTGTAGCGGCAGGGCTTCCGAATTGCCCTATGAACAAAATCATTTTCTCGTAGTATGTCGGATTCAAATCCGAAAAAGATAAAATATCTTAAAAATCTCATCAATCTATCCACTCCATCCGATCATCCCGAAATCCGAGTTAAAAATCGGACGGCAACGCTCTCAACAATTGCTACCGTCCGAATCAAGCTAAGTGAGTCTTGGAATTTAAAAGGACAGATAGATTGATAAAATAAACCAGATCCGTAGGAAATGTAAAATGTAAAACTTTAATATTTAAAATGTAAAAGGATACGCGCTTCCCTGTTTCACTTTTGACTTTTACATTTAGCGTTTTACATTTTGACTTTTTTATAATCCCTTTTGATTACGATTCAAAGATACATCCAAAGTAAGCCGATGCAAAACCAGTGAATCCCTCAAGTTTAAGTTTCTAAAATTGCGCTTTTCAAATGTTCTGTAATATTGTATTTTGCAAATAATTGATTATCAGTGAAATGAGTGAATTTTTAATTTCAAAAAAATAACTAAATTTGCTTGAACTTTAAGTTTCTAAATTTTTAATTATTTTTCTGTTTTTTTTCTATTTTTGTATTGAATGCAAATATCAGTTTGGTAAGTGGTAGAAAAATGGCGGTAAACGGCATGATAAGATTTATAATTTGGAAGTTGGAGGTTTGGAGATTGCGATTTGAAATTTCGCCAACTTTTTGAATTGAACACTTTCCAAACGGTAAACCTCCGAACCTCCAAACCTTAAACTTTACGCACATGAAAAGCAAAACCGATTTATTCCACCTGATAAAAGCGATGTCCAAGTCGGAGAAGCGCTACTTCACGCTCGATGCGCAAAAAAGCGGTCGGAAAGAATCGCGTTATCTCGAACTTTTTCAAGTCATCAATGACCTAGAAGAATATGACGAAGCTGTTTTGAAAACGCAGTTTGGCAAAAGCCTGCCGACCGATAAATCCTATTTGTACGATGCCATCTTGCGCAGTATGCGGGATTATAGAAGTGCCAATTCTTACGCAGCGAAGATTAAAGAGATGATAATGGATGCTCGATATTTATATGAACATGGTCTATATGAACTTAGTGAATCCCAATTACAAAAAGCAAAAAAATTATCCTTGGAATTAGGAGATCAACTATCCGCTATTGAATTAAATAAAGAACACCGAAGATTATTAAAATATACTCGTCAGAAAGGATACGAACAAAAACTAGAAGAACTCATTCTTGAAAAAACAACACTCATTGAACAGCTTGATCAAGAATTATTTTTTTTAGATACGCATGATAAGTTGTTGATAGAACTTAGGAAATCTTCGCAAAATCCAACAGTTGAGCAGCAGCAAGAGATAGAAATTCGGTTTAATCACTTGTATAAAAGCATTGAGTCTACACCCACAACCCCTCAGGGAAAACTTCGTTTTTATCAAAGTTTAGCCTTGTTAAACCAACTTTTGGGAAAATCTGACAAGGTTCACCAATACTATCTTCAAATTATTGAATGTTGGGATTCTAAGCCCAAGTACAAAGAGGAAGAATTTTATCTTTACATTGTTGATATTTCTAATTTAATACAACTCGCATTAGGTGATCCTGCACAATCTGTTCTTATCCCAAAGCTTTTAGCTAAATTGGAAAAAGAACAACCTAATAATTTACATGACCAAAAAGTTTTATTTCAGAGAATTACTTCTTTTCAACTCATTAATGCAATTAACACCGGAGATTTTTCTGATGTAAAAGGGATTATTAAAAGGATTGAAAAGGGTTTAAAGCAATATGATATTGCACGGGGAAGCGAAATTGTAATTATTTTTAATGTAGCCTTTCTTCTTTTTTTGGCAGAAGAGTTTAAATTATGTCAAAATTGGACGGAAAAAATAATGAAGAGAGGAGAAATAACATTTATACGGCAAGACATTCAAACCGCCAGTAGAATCATCAGCCTCATTGCAAGCTTTGAGGTGGAAGAATTTGAACGTATAGAGACCCTCATTAGAAGTACGACTCGTTATTTACGAAAATTGGAAAAAAAAGAAGATGATTTTATTTTAGCAATTTTTAATTTTTTAAAAAAAATGCACATAAACACCGATCACCTTAAAGTAATGAAACAGATTAGAAAATACGTAACCGCTGCGATAAATGCTAAGGTAAAAGTTGCGCTGGGTTTAGATGAATTAGTACTATATTGGATTGAAGGTAAAATTTCCAATAGAAGTATTGCTACCATAATCAAGACAAAACTTTTTTAGCTATTACATCAAGTTAAAAATTATTCGAAACCGTTTCAATAACGATTGTGCTTCCTATTTTCTGTATATTTAAAAATCCTTCTTTCAGATCGAAGAGATATCCCTCTAAACTCAATTCATCTTTAGCAACTAATCCACTGTCAATATCCACCGCCCCCATAATACACAATTTCTGACTCTTCCGAATATAAGCAATCGTCCACTGCCCGCGCTCGGTAGGTATTTTCGCGGCTTTTACATTGGGTATAGGAATGGCGGAGCGTTCTCGAATCGCACTGAAAACAGTATCGTCTTCCCCTTTATCGGGCATCTGTTCCAGCGCACTTACGACTACGAGCTGACCTTTGATAACGCCTACCAGCACGCCGCCGATCGTGTTTAGAGAATAAGGGATGGCACGACCGTTGTCAATCAGATACAGAATATCCATATCCGTAGAGAACGTGATGGTATTCAGCATATTGGAGGGACCTTGTATAGGTGTAGGAATGTGCTTGGCTTGCTTAGAAATAGTCTTGCCGCTGGATGGGTCAATCGCTTTTTTCTTGGACATGATAGCTGCTCGGTTTGGTTTGCTCGGCAAAAGTAAAAATTATAATTTGAAGTTTTCTAAAATAAGATGCCAATTCAGATGCCAGATGCCAGATTTTTAGATGCCAGACCGGAACGTGGACCCATCTTAACCTCAGCGTCAGTCTTAACCTCAAACACTCAAACCTTAGTAACCTAAAATTTTCAACATCGCCTCCGCCGTTTGCTCTTCTTGGTACAATTTGTCTACCAGATTTCCTTCCGAATCTTTATCCACCAAAATATGCTTGGGCGAAGGAATCATGCAATGTTTAATGCCACCGAAACCACTCAACGCATCCTGATACGCGCCCGTATGAAAAAATCCAAGGTACAGCGGCTCGTTTCCATCTCCATTTGAATCCAATAACGGCAGATAAACCTGACTTTGATGAACTTCCGCATTATAATAATCAGAATTATCGCAACTCAAACCACCAATATTGACGCGGCGATATTCATTATTCCATTTATTAATAGGTAGCAGAATGAAACGCTCGCCGATGCCCCAAGTATCTGGTAATGTGGTCATTAGCGAGTTATCTACCATGTACCAAACTTCAGAATCGTTTTGCTGTTTTTGGTCAATGACGGAAAAAATCGTGGCAGCACTTTCGCCTACTGTATATTTTCCAAATTCGGTAAAAATATCGGGTTCTGGCACGTCCTCTTCTTCACAAGCATCCAGAATATTGCGTACAATTTCCCGAATCATATATTTATAATCAAATTCAAAACCAAGTGAATTGCGAATGGGCATTCCGCCGCCGATGTTAAAAGCGTGTAAATCAGGGCAAATACGCTTTAATTCACAATATAATTTGATTGCTTTTTTCAACTCGCCCCAGTAATAAAGGGTGTCCTTAATGCCCGTATCCACAAAAAAGTGGAGCATTTTGAGTTTATACTTCGGGTTATCTGCAATTCGTTCTTTATAAAAATTAATGACATCGTTATTGCGCAAGCCAAGGCGAGAGGTATAAAATTCAAATTTTGGTTCTTCTTCCGTTGCCACTCGGATGCCAAGATTGCAAACGCCTTCGATGTGTTGATCGTAATAATCTACCTCGTGCTTATTATCAATGACCGGTATTACATTAAAACCTTCATTAACCAAGCCGATGATACGCTCCATATAATTCTCCGGCTTAAATCCATTGCAGATAATCACCGTTTCTTTATTTACTTTGCCCGTCGCATACAGCTTTCGCAATAAATCAATATCAAATGCAGAAGAAGTTTCAATATTGGCACCATGATCCAATATTTCATTTAGCACATAGCTAAAATGGCTGCTTTTGGTGCAATAACAATACTGATAATCGCCGCTGTAACCTAAAGATTTCATGGCACGCGTAAATAAATTGCGCGCTTTTTTAATCTGTGCCCCGATTTGAGGCAGATACGTGAGTTTGAGCGGCGTGCCATATTTGCGAATGAGATGGATGAGTGGAATGCCGTTAAAAACTAAATAGCCATCTTCAATATCAAAACCTTCCTGTGGGAAATAAAAAGTTTGATCAATAAGATCGAAGTATTTATTCTTCACTTCGTGTTGAATTGTTATTTAATACCTTGATTTTGAGGATTTTATTCAATACTCGTTTAATCAGGTATAAGGTTAAAAAAATGGAGTACGCAAATCGGAAAAGCTGGTTGCCCTCCCTTTTTAAGAAGTAGCAAAACTATGTTTTAAAAGTACATTCCTTTCAAAAAAGTTCAGCTTTATTTGTGTTATTGTGTTTTGGAAATTTGTGTTACGCGCCTGTATGACGCGGACAACACGGATTTTTATGCTCCTATTAAAAATAAACACCAAGACATTTTAACACAGAAACACCCTTTTGCATGGAAAAGTTAGACGTATTGAATCAAGTTGCAGAATTTCACCGCACGTTTCATCATCCAATTGAGCCGCAGCCGATTATTCCAGCCGAAGACCGTTGCCGATTGCGCGTGGCGTTGCTCACGGAAGAGTTGAAAGAATTACAGGAAGCCATTGAAAATAAGGATATTATAGAAGTGGCAGATGCGCTATGTGATTTGCAATATGTGTTGACGGGTGCAGTTTTAGAATTTGGACTTGGTGAAAAATTCAAGTTATTATTTGACGAAGTGCAACGTTCTAATATGAGTAAAATTTGTCATAATTTAGAAGAAGCCGAAGCGACCGTCCAATTTTATGAACAAACTAAAGGATTCGACTGCTACATCCGGCAGGAAAGCGATGTGTGGCTCGTGTATCGCAAGGACGACCACAAAACATTGAAATCGGTGAATTATTCGCCGGCAGATTTGAAAAAAGTTTTAAAGGGGTGAAGGGGTGATAGGGTGAAACGTTACGTGTGCATCACCCTATCGCTTCTTTTTACTTGCATCGTGATTATAATTTTTAAGGTTAGTAGGATAAAATTCACTTGCAAATTATATAAGTTTGCAATGACTTACAGGTTAAATAAAATGGTTTAGCAAGTATTGTACAAATAGAAAGCACAATTGTAAAGTTTTTGACAATTCCTTATCTTTCGATTTTTCTATTAATAAAAAGGCGGTGCTGCGGTTTCAGCATATTAGCAAATTGGCACATTAGCAAATTAACCAATGGCAAAAAAACAAAAATATTACGTCGTTTGGCAAGGTGTGACGCCTGGCATTTATAGTAGTTGGGCATCGTGTCAAGCACAAATCAGTGGCTATCCGGGCGCCTTGTATCGAGCATTCGACAGCAAAGCGGAAGCGGAAGAAGGTTTGCGAAATGGATACAGTGCAGCTGCTCCCGAAAAAGTAGTTAAAATCAAAAAAGAAACGGCTGCAAAATCTACGCAAGAAGTCGTGTGGGACAGCATCAGCGTGGACGCAGCATGCAGCGGCAATCCCGGCGTGATGGAATACCAAGGCGTGGACACCCAAACGAAAGTGCAGTTATTTCACAAAAAATTTCAGTTGGGTACGAATAATATCGGCGAGTTTTTAGGGTTGGTACACGCCCTAGCAATGCTTAAAAAAGAAGGAAAAAACACCCCGATTTACACCGACTCTCGCAACGCCATGAAGTGGGTACGCGAAAAAAAATGCAAAACGACTTTGGTAAGAAATAAAAAAACAGAGGAACTCTGGCAAGTCATCGAACGAGCAGAAAAATGGCTACAAACAAACGCTTATTCCAATAAAATCATGAAATGGGAGACGGAAGACTGGGGGGAAATTCCGGCGGACTTTGGACGCAAGTGACCAAGTGACTAAGAGAATTAGTGACTAAGTCCTAAGCGTCTAAATACCAAATACTAAGTACCAACTACTACCTCACAAACTTCATTTTATAATCCACGCCCACTTTGCCTTTGCGGATTTCTTCCAGCTTTCGTCGAATCATGTGTTTTTTTACGGGCTTGAGGTACTCTACAAATAAAACGCCGTCAATGTGGTCGTATTCGTGCTGGATGACACGAGCATTCGTACCGCTAAAAGACTCCTCCTGCGGCTCAAAATTTTCGTCTACCCAGCGCAAGCGCAATGTTGCAGGGCGTTCCACTTCGCCGTATATTTTAGGAATGCTCAAGCAGCCTTCTTCATAAGCGGAAGATTCTCCTGCTTCGTCTATTTTGTGTGCATTAATGAAAACGCGTTTTATTCCCACTTCCTTTTCTTTATCTACGGTCTGCGTAGAATCCATAATGAATAAACGGATAGATAAACCCACTTGTGGCGCGGCGAGTCCTACACCCTCGGCATTGTTCATCGTCTCCCACATATTGGCAATCAGCCCAGCCAAATCAGGATAATTCCGGTCCATATCTACCGCTACTTGCTTTAATACCGGATGTCCATAAGCATAAATCGGTAAAATCATACGAATGCTAACTATTTTGATAACGTGTTTTTTCTAAATATTCTTGCAAAATTAAGATAGCGCTTACTTTGTCAACTAAAGATTTGTCCTGTCGTTTTTTCTTTTTGGCACCGCTTTGTAAAATGATTTTTTTCGCATCTTGAGAGGTAAAACGCTCGTCTTGCATTACAATTGTCACAGTAGGGAAAAGCGCCCGAAGTTTTTGTACAAATGTATTGACTTGAGGCGCAATTTGAGCCGGACTATCATCCCAGTGCATAGGTTCTCCAACTACGATGGTCTCCACTTCTTCCTGTGATAAATAGTTTTGCAGAAAGTCCAGCACTTTTTCCGTTGCCAGCGTGTCCAAACCATTTGCAATGATTTGCAAAGGGTCAGTCACAGCGATACCGGTGCGCTTCGTACCATAATCAATTGCTAAAATGCGAGCCAATCAATGAATTTTTTAGTTTGGAGTGCAAAGATAAGAAAAAGTGGATGGTTGTAAAATAAAAAGAGTTGCCAGGTGCTCCTCAAAATGGAGCTATCCCTGACAACCGTTCCCCCTTACTTAAATCTTAGAACATTTAATTTCTCTACGAGCTACAAAGATAGTATATCGAATCTTACCGTGTTGAAAATAAGTGTTGAACGGTCACTTGAGGTGGATAAATGCACGTTTTAGATGGATAAGTGTAAAATTGACACTAATTCCGTCTATGCCACAAATCAGCTTATTGAAATTTTAAATAATATCCAAACTCTCCAACAGTTGTTCTTTGTAAATGCGCCCGAGAGGCAATATTGTATCGCATATTGTCACTGTATTCTCTTTCGTATCCACTTTTTCGATGCACTCCATTTGCACGATATAACCCTTATGAATTTGCACAAAAAGAGACATCGGAAGCCGCGAAAGCAGTTTTTTCAACGAAATTTTAACAATGTATTTTTTTTCGCTCGTCACAATGTAACAGTAATTACCATCGGCGTGTACCCACTGCACGTCTTTCACGCGTACGCGTATCAAAGTATGATTATTTCTAATAAAAAAGCTGTCTTGCAAGACCGTAGCAGTCGGGTCGTCCTCTACCACCGTCATCACTTCTAAAGTCGCCAACATGTAATTTTGCTTTTGTAAAATGTTAGTAATTGGTTTTAATAAGTGTGTTCAGATGTTGTTTTGAATTCTGACGTATTAAAAATAAAAAGTCACTATTGAACAGTAAGATTTGAGAAAAAATAAATTTTGAAAAAAATGTGACTTTCCATTTAATCTACGTCTCAATAAGGATTCTCAGCTTAGAATCTATAACATATTGTGAGAAAACATTTTTTTTAGGCATAAACGATTGTGATAGCGGCAGAAAATTTGCCGCTATTTTTTTTTTTGAAAAAAAGTATAAGTTTGCTAAACGTTTGTGTCAAAAAAGGTACTTTCACTCTATGGCTGACCAAAAAATACTCCCGCTCCGAGGTGCTATTCAACATTACGACTGGGGCGGTTTTGACTTCATCTCGGATTTAGTTGGAATCGAAAATGTAGAGAGCGAGCCGTTCGCGGAATTGTGGATGGGTACACACGCCTCTGCGCCTTCTCAAGTAATTCAAAAAGAACAAGTTATACCATTACATCAATGGATTGCAAAAGCACCAGAAGTTGCGCTCGGTGAAAAAGTAATCAACCATTTTGGTAAAACGCTGCCGTATTTATTTAAAATTCTGGACGTTCGTAAAATGCTTTCTATTCAAGCACATCCTGACAAAGACCAAGCGTGGAAAGGATTCAAGCGAGAAAATGACCGAGGCATTCCATTAGACGCACCAAATCGAACGTATAAAGACACCAACCATAAACCGGAAATCATGGTAGCGCTCACCGATTTCTGGCTGCTGCATGGTTTTCGCTCCATCTGGGAAATTGAACGTACCCTGCGGGAAACGCCGGAATTTGCGTCACTTCGAACTACTTTTAAAGACCATAACATTCAACAATTATATCGAAGTGTAATGGAAATGCCGCAATCGGAGGTAGATGATATTTTAGAACCGCTCCAAGAACGCCTCGAAAATGCAGTATTGACCGATAAAAAAGCCTCTGATTACTGGGCTGCACGCGCATTTCAAGACCACCCGCGCAAAGATGGAGGTTGCGACCGTGGCATTTTTTCTATTTACTGGTTGAATATCGTGCATCTGTTTCCGGGCGAAGGTATTTATCAAGGTGCCGGTGTGCCACATGCGTACATGGAAGGCGTAAATGTAGAACTGATGGCAAATTCTGATAATGTGTTTCGTGGCGGCTTGACCCCCAAGCATATTGACGTGCCAGAATTATTGAAAAGTTTAGTGTTTGAACCCGTTACCCCGCAGATTTTACAAGGCGAGCAAATTTCTCCCACCGAACGGGTCTATTTTACGCCGGCTCCAGATTTTGAATTGAGTGAAATTACCCTTTCAGATGCGCAGTTACATTCCAACAAAAACGTGTACGCGCCGGAAATTTTTATCGTATTAGATGGAGAAGCCGAAGTGAATCACAGTTTGACCTTTAAAAAAGGAGATATTTTTCTCGTACTGCCCGGTGCCACGTATGAAATCCGCCCGGACGAGCCGACGATTTTGTATAAAGCGACGATACCATAAGGGAGAGTTAGAGACTGGGTGACTTAGAGAAAAAGTGACCAAGAGATTGCGCTCGTCTCTCGGTCACTCAATCTCTTGGTCTCTTCGTCATCTATACGACGCGTCCAATTCAAAACTTTTCAACACGATATTATCACTCCTATACTTGCGTCCCTCCCTATAGAATTCGATGCCTACTTTGTCGCCGGGGCGGTATAATGCAACTTGCTCCTGCAATTCCGGCACAGAAGACACTTTCATATTATTTACCGTCACAATCACGTCGCCTGCTCGCAAGCCCGCTTCGTATGCGCTGCTGCTACGCGTCACATTCGTTACATACACACCTTCTACGCCCGGCAAAGCTAAGTCAGTAGCGATTGTATTATTGACATCTCTAATATTTACACCCAGCATCGCGCGTTGTACTTTTCCAAATTCTCGAATATCGGTGATGACTTTGCGGACCAGATTGGAGGGAATTGCAAAAGAATAACCTTCATAACCACCGCTTTCGCTAATGATTGCTGTATTAATGCCAATTAATTCGCCCCGCGTATTCACAAGTGCCCCGCCGCTATTGCCCGGATTGACCACTGCATCTGTTTGAATAAAAGATTCTATCGAATACGTATCTTCTAAAATATTAATATTTCGAGCTTTCGCGCTCACAATGCCAGCGGTGATGGTGGAACTCAAATCGAACGGATTGCCAAGTGCCAACACCCATTCTCCTACTTGCACTTCATCCGAGTTGCCAAAGTTGAGCGGATGCAAGTTATTTGCCTCCACTTTTAGCAGCGCGAGGTCTGTGCCTGCATCGCTTCCGACCACTTGCGCAGAAAGGGTTCGTTTATTAGAAAGCGTCACTTCAAATCGCTGTCCTTCCTCCACAACGTGCTGATTGGTAATGATATAGCCATCGGTAGAAACAATAACGCCAGAGCCGGAAGACATTCGATAACCCGTCGCACCCATTGCGCTGATCGTCACGACGGTACCGGTAATTTCTTTCGCTACCGTTCTAAAATCGGGAAGTGCATCAGCCGACCAGTCTCGTGGCTTGGCGTTTACAGGAGTAGCTGCGGGGTTTTCGGGGCGAATGTGAGCCGCCATTGATACGCCATCCGATATTGGGTAGAGCGGTTGATAATAATTTTTAAACAGGAAAAACGTACATACTGAACTCAGCATCGCAATGGCGAAGTATTGTAAGACTACTCTCATATCAACTATTTTACAAATGGGAAATGACAAACGGGAAGAAGCCGTCTGTAACGAACAAGCAAGTTAAGGGATTGTTAAAATAAATCCAAAGTTTAATATGTTTTTTCAAAGACAATTTTTTAGATTGGGAGTTGCTTGTTTTCATAAAAGTAGATTCACCAGAATAAAAAAGACATCCTCGTGTTCATCGAGCGATGCCGCTATAATTTCTATCAAAATTTATTTCATTACAAATTGCTGATTATCAAAGATATATATAGCTACAAAAAATGCCGCCCGATTCAGACGGCATTCGTAATAAGAGAAAACCACTCAGAGAAAAAGGAGTATTCTTATATTTGATGGTGACAAGTAATTAATTGAGCAATATTAAATTATATTTCTTTCGTAAAGCAAGCACTATTGGCTCTGCGTTCTCTGCGCCTCTGCGGTTAAAACAAAAGTGCTTCAGCACTTAATTAATTATTGATTATTAATTTTTCATTAATGCTGTGCATCCAACTGGTACAATTGATATTTTTCTATAATTTCTATCAACTTTTGATCGTATTTCCGATCGTTGCTATAGCCCGCCTCCTGCAAACTCTTCGCCCATTTTTTATAATTCGCGCCTTCCTTTAGCAGCGTTGCGTATTGGTCGCGCATATATAAGGTGTGGGTACGCCAGTTTTCCCAAGCGCTGTTATACGTGCGATTTGACAATGGTACGCCAAAGTGATTATTGGTGGAAAGCGTCGCGGATTGTTGCCCTGCCCAGCTTTCTATGATTGCTTGCGCCATTTTTATACTTGCTGGTACCCCGTATTTTTGCATTTCTGCCTGCGCTACTTTGGAGAACCGATTGATATAAATTTTCACGCGCTGCTCGTCCAAGTCGCTTGCAGAAGCTACTGCGGTTGATTCGCTGCCAAGTGAAAGTGCGTTTCCTATGCCCAATTCCTGTACATTGGTGCGCATGGGAGTTACTTGCGAATTTTGACTTTTTGCGCCTGCCGCCGGTGCTTTCATATTAACAGAAAACTGAATATCTTTTTTTAAAACGATAAAAATAGCGATCGCTGCCAAGCCTATTTTAAACCAAGACAAACGCCGCCCTTCCAACCAATGCCCCACATTTTTATGCAATTGGTATTTTATTGCCACCATTAGTTTCTGTAAACCTATCCAGATTTTTTTCAAAATCCACCCTAAAGTGACCTCATAAATAGTGGAATACGCACTTTTTTGTGGCACGCCGTTGTTTCGTTTGATAGGTTGTGGTGTACTCATTTCAAAACCTTTTGATTGACCAGCTCTCATCTTTTGGTTATTATAAAAACTTCTTGTATCTTTATGAATCGGGTTGCAAATCCTTGCTTTATTCAAGCGACTTACGCAACAAATATAAAACAAATAATTTTAAAATAAAAACATTTTCAAACATTTTTATTCAAAATGAACAACTTTGCCGACAATATTGTCAATCAGCGCTTTAAGAAAGTGTATGAGGAATTGGAGAAATTTAACCTTATCAAAGGAAAATCTGACCTTGCAAAAAAACTGGGGACTTATAATCACGTGGTAAACAGCATTTTGAAAGGGCAGCGCAATATCACAGTTGACCAGTTGTACAAAATGTTTGAAATATATAGCGTCAATGCCAATTATATTTTTGGGAATAGTGAGGATATGTTTTTTGACGGACAAGGACCGCATAACGAACTGCCGACTCGCTCCATGCGCGAACGCCAGCGGGGTGGGCGAGAGAACATCACGCTTGTGCAAGAACGTGCTATGGCGGGCTATGCCGTAGAACATCAAAACCGCGATTTTCTAAATGGCTTGCAAAAATTTTCGATTCCAAGTATGGACGGAAGTCTCGTTGCTTTTGAAATCAGCGGGGACAGTATGCTGCCTACGATTACCAACGGCGATGTGGTCATCTGTGAAGCACTCGAACGCGGCGAACCGATTCGGGATAATCAAGTGTATGTAGTCGTGACCGATGTGGTAGTTGCCAAGCGCATCCAGCAAGTGAAAGACGGCAGTGCTGTGCGGCATCTTCGGCTTATTTCTGATAATGGAGCAGTTTATAAACCGTATGATATTGATTTAGAGGAAGTTCAACAGATTTTGAAAGTGAAATGTAGATTGACTTCCCACGCGATTGGTTGATGAAGAACGAAAGAATGAATAATAAAATGGGGTTATCACTGTTGTGTTGACCCCATTGTTGTTCATAGTATTTTAAACAAAAAAAAGTACAAATACGGTCAAGCGGCTTTAGGCAAGCGAGATGCCGACGACCTCATTTACAATTGAAAAGGCAAGTGTAATGTTGTTCGTGTTGTCGTACAAAAAATTTTCCTATTTACCTATCAATAAGCAGTTTAGCCCATTTGTTCAGTGTCGTTGCGGTTCATTAGTGTCGTTCGTCTTACTGTTTTGGACCTACAATATCTACTATGATTACTTTAGGTCCACGTGTGGGGCGACAGGAATAGCCGTAAGCTGACCCTCCCCCGGTGTGGTTGAGATTACTAATTAGCGAGTTCATTTTTGTGTTTATTGTTTGGGTTAGAATGTGTCAAAAGGACACATCCTAATTATGCTGCTAAATTACATCCAATTATCATGTGAACAAAGGACAAAAGTATCTTTTTACTTCTATCAATTTCAGTCCGAAAAATGCTATTGTTTTTATCTAAAATATTGATAATCAATTTTATAAGTACACATCATTCAGCTTTAAATATTTATTGTATTGTCATATTTTTTATATCAAAATAAGCCAATGTATCTTTTATTTATCCTGTAAGGGAGGTTGGCTCGGTGCGCAACTGATGAAAATTGTTACCCAACGAGGCGATGGCAAAGCCCCAAAGCTCCTCATAAGGAATGATTTCAATTTCATGCGCTTGGTTGGCTACATTGAGCGGCATGGTGCGCAATTTTTCCAGATACTGCTGCACTTTGCGTCCTACGGCTACTTGGTGAAACCGTGCTGCCGGTATTTGCAACAACATTTTAATGATACAGTTGCTCCTAAAAGCATCGTCCTGTCGCAGGTAGCGGGTACAATATTTCTCAATTGCCTCCATTTTATCCGCGATGGCATTCAATTTCTTTTTATAAATCAGCAGCAGAATTTGTATAATCAAAATCGGAATATTCATACCGCGCTTGTCTTTAGAATAGATGGGCGTTTCGTTCAAAAACCGGTTCAATCGAAATCCGCTAAAGCGTTTATCGCTGGTTTTGGGCATTATTTGCTCAATTAAAATCAGGTAATGAATATAAGCTTCCAATATTTTCCACGTCTCGGCAATGGTAGGAGGCAGAAAGGGAAATTGATTTTGATTCACTGCTGTGCTGAAAATGTAGTAAGCACTTTGATATTCTTTGGTGTGTAATGCCAGTAAAATATAGGCTTCCTGTAATTTGAACCAATTAAAACTGCCCTCTTCTATCACCGCGATACACTTTTCAACGGCATCTTTTCCTGCTTCGTACTGTTTGAGTTGGGTATAGCCGACTACTTTTTGATATAAAAAAACCTGCAAAGGCATATGTGCATCGTCTCCTTTATTTTCAAAAAACTGAATCGCTTCATCGCATACGGTTACTGCATTGACGTAATCACTCTTGCTGGTGTAAATTAAAAGCCGTATCAAATTGCCGCATAAGTGTAAGCGATAAGCATCGCAAGCCTGCATATCTTCTTTAAGTTTATCATAGTATTCTGCTGCTTTATCATGGAGCGCGGTTTTAGTAGCTTTTGTATTTACATAATTAATCATTAAGTCAATATATAATTCTTCTGCGTCATTTTCTAAGCGCCAAATGAACTCATATTCCTTATAAAGTTGATTGTATTGTTTAAATTTTTGAGCATCCACTTTTACCGTGCCATAATGCTGACGTAAGTAGCTGGCGATTTGCAGACATAAATCCGTAAATTCATATTTTTTGGCTTCCTTTAATATTTTTCGACACAAGTTGACGGCGGCTGTCTTCGCGCTTTTGGTCATCAATATCTTAGCGGCAGCCCATTCTTTATAGCATTCAAAATAAGAGAGTTGCCGCTGCGTGGTGGACTGTTGCTTCAAGTCAAGGAGAAAAACGGAGTTAATGAGCGACTTTTTAAACTTACTTCTAAATTTTTGATAGTTGGGGTGGTCTTTCCCGACTTCTAAAAAGTGTTGCGCTGCCTCTTCTTCGTTAGCAAACTGATTTTTTAAAAGCCCATCAAAAAACGCTGCCTGTCGAACGTCTTCCGTCAGGCTACTATCCAAAGTTTTACTTTTTGCAAGTAATAGTGCTATTTCCCTCAACTCCTGCATAGGGTGGTCGTCTTTATGATTCTATTCAGAGATTATAATAATTAATATCTTGATTTCCACACACTATGAACAACGGGATATTCATCCAAAAAATTAAAAAATAACTTCAATTCGCTTTTTGCAAGTTGCGTGTTTGTAGCGTAATAATCTTTATGTAAGGGGGAAAAAGTAGGAGAAATAATAATCTGTATTGTAGACAATCGAACGCACAAAATGTTTACCGTCCGCAAAGATAAATTAAAAGTTTAAACAATGAAAAAAATGGTATTAAAATATTTTCGCTTTAATAGATGCGGTTGATTTGGAAATGTATCACATCTCGTCACACAAATAGCTTGCTGCATAGAACAACACCAATCAAGACGTGTTTTCAACAAATACGCAGGTGGAATGTCGCAGTAAATTCTATCCAGCAATTTTTCAACCTGATATGCGCTAACCAAATATGAGTATGAATCGACTGCAATACGAAACGAGTCCTTATTTGCTCCAACATTCGCACAACCCCGTAGATTGGTATGCGTGGAAGCCGGAGGCGTTTGAAAAAGCACGTCGGGAGGACAAGCCTATTTTGGTGAGTATTGGTTATTCTACTTGCCATTGGTGCCATGTAATGGAGCGCGAATCCTTTGAAAATGAGGAGATTGCAATATTCATGAATAATAATTTTGTAAATATCAAAGTAGACCGCGAGGAGCGACCCGATGTAGATGCCATTCACATGGAAGCGTGTCAGGTCATTTCCGGCTCTGGCGGCTGGCCCCTCAATTGTTTTCTCACGCCCGATGGTCGCCCGTTTTTTGCCGGCACCTATTATCCACCTGAATCTGCTTATAATCGCCCGTCTTGGATGCAAGTGCTGAACAGTATGTTGAGTCATTTTAAAAATAAGCGCGAGACGGTGGAAGACCAAGCCAATAGGCTGATAGAAATTATAAAAAGTTCAGAATCGGTTTTTCTCGGCGACCAAATTGGCGACAAGCAAGCGCATTTGCTGTTCACACCCGTCACCTTGCAAAATATTTACCATCATTTAAAAAAGCGATTTGATACCGCCAATGGCGGTTTTGGTGGTGCGCCGAAATTTCCGGGCAGTATGTCGCTTGATTTTTTATTGCAATACCACCACTTTATGCACGACCCAGAAGCGCTGGAACACGTCGAGTTTTCGCTGGAACGGATGATTCAGGGTGGCATTTATGACCAATTAGGCGGCGGTTTTTCGCGCTACGCGACGGACGAAGCGTGGCTCGTGCCGCATTTTGAAAAAATGTTGTATGATAATGCACTGTTAGTGAGTGTGTTGAGTGATGTTTATCGGGCGGTTCATAATGTGGCGAGTTTCAAAAACGTGCCACATTTAACCACACAAAACGGACCACACTTAACCTTATTTAAAGAAACCATCGAAGAAACCCTTGCTTTCATACAACGAGAAATGACTAGCCCGGAAGGTGGTTTTTACGCTGCATTGGATGCGGATAGCGAAGGCGTAGAAGGCAAGTATTATGTATGGGACCAGGAAGAAGTGGATGCGATTTTAGGAAAGGAGGCCGCGCTTTTCAGCGAATTTTATGACATTACAGCGGAAGGCAATTGGGAAGAAACGAATATTTTGTGGCGACCGCAGTCATATACCGATTTTGCGAAAGCTAAAAATTTGGATGTCAATGATTTAAAAAATATTTTAAAAACGAATCGAACACAATTATTTGCCGAGCGGCAAAAACGGATTCGACCTGGTTTGGATGATAAAATTCTACTTGATTGGAATGCGCTGATGTGTACCGCTTACGCCAAAGCCTACGCCGCGCTGGGCAAACCAGAATACCTGGAAGCTGCTAAAAAAAATCTACATTTTCTGTTGGATAAATTTCGCCAGCCGGAGTCTTTGAGTTTTTATCACACGTATAAAGAGGGTAGAGCGCAGTACGATGCTTTTTTGGATGATTATGCCAATGTGATTGAGGCGATTTTGAATGTTTATAGTATTAACTTTGATTTGAATTTGTTGGACCGTGCGGTGGAATTGACCGATTTTGTGATTCAACATTTTCACGATGCAGAAAGTGGACTTTTCTTTTTTACTGCCGAACATCAGAAAGATATTCTCTTGCGACGCAAAGAATTATACGATAATGCTACACCTTCCGGCAATTCTACCATGATTCACAACTTATTGCACCTCAGCACTTTATTAGATAGAAAAGATCATAAAAACTTAGCATTAAATATGCTTAAAGTCATGCGGGATGCGGTGGAGCGCTACGCTTCGTCGTTCGCACGCTGGGCAACGGCGATGACGCGGCTCGTGTATCCGGCGCACGAAATCGCGGTCGTTGGTGCGGATGCCCATTCGATAGCAACGGAACTCAATTTGCACTATTTGCCCAACAAAGTCATCATGGCAGCTACCGACGCACACGAACGCTACCCACTGCTGGCAGGAAGAAATGCAAGCAGCGAGACAAACATTTACATTTGCAAAGACTATGCGTGTCAATTACCCGTTACAACTATTGCAGAAGCGGTAAAGATGTTGGATATTTAGAGATTGGGAAATTTCGCTTCGCTGATATTTTTATATTGGAAAAATTGGGCGAATCTCAACATAAAACATAAAATAAGAAACTTTGACACTGGCAACTGCACACTAAAAAACACGGCTCATGAAGCATTTTTGTACGCTCCTTTTCATAAGTATGACTTTCTCTTTGGCATATAGCCAACAACCGGCACAATACAGCCTTTATATGCTCAATCCGATGGGCTTTAATCCGGCATACGTCGGGCTGGATAACTCGTTGAGTATCACGGGTGTATTTCGCAGACAATGGGCGGGTTTGAACGGAAGTCCGACTACGCAAAATCTAAGCGCACACGCTCCTGTTTACTTATTGAGCGGCGGCTTGGGTATCAATATTGAAAATGATGCGCTCGGTGCGCGACAGTTTACAAGTGCGTCGCTGGCGTATGCGTATCAAAAACCGCTTTTGGGTGGCACGATTTCGCTGGGTTTGAGCGGCGGTATGCTGCAATATCAATTGGATGGCTCCAAAATACGTACACCAGATGGTGACTATTCCGAGCCAGGAAATATTAATCACAATGACGACAAATTGCCTTTGAGTGCTGAAAATGTGATGGTTCCTGCGTTTCACGCTGGTATTTATTTTATCAATGAGTGGATGGACGCGGGTTTTGCGGTACGCAACTTGAATGAAGGCGAAGCGGCTTTTAGCACGATTAATTTATCGCTTCAACGCAGTTTTAATTTCAATCTCGGTTTCCGTTTTTATGTGGGAGATGATTTGGCGGTGCAGCCCTCAGCACTGGTTCGTTCTGATTTGACACAAACCCAAACTGATCTTTCTGTTATCCTTCGCTACAACGACAATATCTTCGGAGGGGCATCGTTAAGAGGGTATAATGCGAATAGCTTGGACGCGGTGGCGATTATAGCGGGTTTTAAATTGAGTGAAAAAATTACGCTGGCGTATGCCTACGACCTCACGCTGTCGGACTTAAGCGCGGTGAGCAATGGCTCGCACGAGATTACGTTGAATTATAATTTGAATAAAGTGTTTGGGAAAGGGCGCTTGCCTGGGGTTATCTATAATCCTCGTTCGTTGTAAGTGATGGAGTGCTAAAGCACCCCTATTTTCAACCGCAGAGGTCGCAGAGGCGCTTGTTTCTTAGTCCTGTCATATAGATTGAGGAAAAATTATAATTTAATATGGTTCGATCATTAAAAATAACTCCATTTTTTAACTTAAATAGTCATACTAAATCCATTTGTGGAGGCGTTCAAAAGACGCGTGACAAATCCGAAAATGGCGGGGCTTTTTTCAAAAATGAAAGTTACGAACGTTAAAATGAACAATCAGTTAGTGATTATATTTACAAACCAACTATATTTACGTCGCTTTGGTATATTTTTACTTTAATCTGAAGGAAAATTCTGGTGTACATATGAAAAACGTAGTTAGACTCGCACTGGCTTCCCTAGTGTTAGCCCTCTCTTCATGCGGTAGCCGCGAAACCGGTGAATTACTCGGCACGCAAGACCGCCCAAGCTGGAAAGGCATCAATCCTTTTGGTATGGTTTACATCCCCTCCGGTACTTTGCATATTGGTCCCAGTGACCAAGACGTAAGCAATACGTTCGTGCAGCGGCAGAAATCCATCTCTATTCAGGGTTTTTACATGGATGATACCGAAATTACTAACAACGAGTACCGCCAGTTTGTTGACTGGATACGTGACTCGTTGGCACACGTTTACCTTGACCATTACATTCAGGATGAAATATCCGGTGAAGACATGATTGACTGGGACGCAGAAATTGATTACGAAGCCGATGCAGAATCCCTTCAAGACTTGTTCTACCAAGGCGATGACAAATTCGCTGGCAAACAGGAATTGGACGTGAGCAAACTGGTGTACGAGTACGAATGGTATGACTGGCAGAGAGCGGCACACGACCGTGGCAAATCGCCTCGTAACTCGTTTATTAAGAAGAAGAAAGTAAATATCTATCCCGACACACTCGCATGGATACGTGACTTTGCTTATTCTTACAATGAGCCGATGACGCGTAACTACTTCTGGCATCCGGCATTTGATGATTATCCTATCGTAGGTATTGATTGGCACATGGCAAATGCGTTTTGCTACTGGCGTACCAACCTTTGGAATGACTATCAGAACCGCAAAGGCGATGGTGTAAATACGGAAGACTTCCGTCTGCCAACTGAATTTGAGTGGGAATATGCAGCTCGCGGTGGACACGACCTTGCTCCTTATCCTTGGGGCGGTTATTATGTGCGCAATGCAAAAGGCTGTTTGTTAGCAAACTTCAAACCGGGTCGTGGCAACTATCCAGAAGATGGTGGTCAATACACGGTGAAATCGGATGCTTACTTTCCAAATGACTACGGCTTGTATAATATGTCGGGCAACGTAGCAGAATGGACAGTGACGGCTTACGATCCAAATGCTTACTCATTTATGCACGACTTGAACCCGGATATTCGCTATGACGCATTGGATGATGATCCAGAAGCTTACAAGCGTAAAGTAATTCGTGGCGGCTCTTGGAAAGACATCATGCACTTTATCCAGACGGGTACGCGCTCTTACGAATATCAAGATACGACGAAATCTTATGTTGGTTTCCGGTGTGTGTTGACCTTCTTGGGTCGCTCTGTGAATGACTTCTAACATTTCAATATATACTTCACAATATGGATATTGCAGCAGACGTTGCAGTATCCATATTTATTTGGAGGATAGGAAGATTCCGCCTTGCGGAACAAGTTGTGAGGATTGAAGGATACACGCCACACATCTTCCTATTTTTCCATCCTCCAATTAAAGCCGGAAATTCAAAAAACTTTTTTATTTAAAATGTAACTTTTTTGAAAACCCACATTATACAAGTGGTTTGAATCCAATCGTACTTTTTTCATCAAACTAATTATTAAACGTAAAAAGACAATCACAATGAGTTTCTTAAAAACTAAAGGTTTCAAGTATCTAAAGAATTTCTTGATTGGCGTAGGTGCCTTCTTTGTATTGTTAGGCGCACTATTCAAAATCGAAAGCTGGGAATTTGCAAGTGAAATGTTGATTCTTGGAATGGGTATCGAAGCGTTCATCTTCTTATTTTTAGGTGTTATCGGACCAGAACCGGATTACTACTGGGACAAACTCTATCCAGGTCTGGACAACTACAACGCACAAATCGCACCGATTACAGCAGGTCCAGCACTCAACTCTCCCATGCAACAATTGCCTTCTTTGAATGGCGAAGTCGTAGAGCGTCAGTTAGGCGGTATGCTGGTAGAATTGAAGAATATGTCGAGCAGCTTAGGTTCTCTGAAAGCATTGCAAGAAGTGGATTTTAGCGGTACCAGTGACCAGATTAAGTCTATGAGCAACTTCTATGCAAAATTGAACGAAGCAATGGCTGACTTGAGCGATTCGTTGGAAGATACAAAAGTGTACAAAGACCAATTAGGCGCGTTGAACCGCAACTTGGGCAACCTGAACAACACTTACAGCGCATTGAACAATGTATATGGCAGTGTCATCTCTGCTATGGCAAATGTAGGTGGTGCCAATACAAACAAACCACAATATTAATTAAAGTCATCACTGCGAGTTATTCGTTTTTTCAAACATTAAAAGAAGAAAATTATGTCTATTCCAAAGGAACCGCGGCAGTTGATGATCAACATCATGTACTTGGTACTGACCGCCATGTTGGCGCTCAACGTATCCGCTGAGATCATCAACGCCTTCTTCCTGATCAACAGAGGTATTATCGGTTCAAATGAAGTATTTACAACTTCTAACGAGTTTACCTACACTACGCTCGAAAAGAACGCGAGCCAGGATATGTCCAGATATGGGAGACTGGTAGAAGCAGGTAAGAAAATACAGAATATTTCTAGAGATTTTACTGGTTATATTGACGGAGTGCGAGATGAATTAGTGGGTGGTAAAGAAGGAAATGAAGAATTCTATTACCCTGCTACTGACGATAAGCATCCGGGACAACCGAAGAATTATAAGAATAAGGATATAACGACGAATCTGCTTGTCAATAAAAAGAGAGGCGATGAAATAGAGCAAAAAGTAGTCGCTACGCGCAAGCAAGTTTTGGATGTTATCAATAGTTTGAAAGGTGCAGAAGGTACAGCAATTAACGAAAAAACCTTAGCGGATTTGGAAAAAAGTATCACCCTCGGCATTAGCGACGACTGGAAGAATGCAAAACCAAAGCGTCCAAGCTGGTCACACTTTACGTTCAATCAAATGCCCGTTGCTGCTGTATTCCCGATTATGAGTAAGTTTCAAAACGATATGAAAAGCTCTGAATCGGCAGTACTGAACTTTTTGGCAGGTCAAGTAGGTGCGACCGCAATCAAAGTAGATGCTTTTATCCCAATTTCTTCCGCTGAAAAAAGCTACATCATCGCTGGTGATACGTATAATGCAGAAATTACCGCCGGTGCTTCGAGTAAATCGGTATCTGAAAACATGAGCATCCGTGTGAACGGTAGTGCATTGAAGGTAGAAAATGGCGTTGCAAAATTCTCTGCGTCTCCTTCTACACCGGGCATTCAAAATTATACCGTAGATATTACATTGACCAACCCGACCACCGGCAAAACGGAATCGTATAAGAAGCAATTCTCTTACGAGGTGGGTCGTCGTTCGGTAGCGGTAGCTGCTGATAAAATGAACGTGTTTTACATCGGTGTGGATAATCCGGTGACTGTTTCGGCAGCAGGTGTATCTTCCAACGACCTTCGCGTGAGCGGAAGCGGTGGCGGTATCCGCATGAGTGGTTCGGGTAGCAAGTACAATGTGACCGTGTCACAGCCAGGAGACGCTCGTATCACGGTATCTGGTGGCGGTTTGACTGCAACCAACTTTGCTTTCCGTGCGAAGCGTATTCCAAACCCAACTGCAAAGTTGAGCGGTAGAACAGGCGGTCAGATGGGTAACGGCGAATTCAAAGCACAGGACGGTATTGCTGCGATTCTTGATAACTTCGACTTTAATGCAAAATGTCAGATTCAAGGCTATGAACTGGTATACGTACCAAAACGCGAAGATGCCATTCCTTCTAACAACCCCGGCGCTCGTTTCAACGAAAAATCGCGCCGCTTGGCAGACCGTGCAAAACCAGGTGACGTTTACTTCTTCAACAACGTGAAGGCAAAATGCCCAGGCGATACTGCCGGTCGGGAAATCAATACTTTGTCTTTCACTATAAAATAATTTGGTTAAAGTGTAATAGCGCACAAGGTTTATCCGTTAACTTTGTGCGCTATTTTTTTTATTTAGACTTTGGCTATTAGATTCACATGAAGCAAATTATTTCATACTCATCTAAAGTCTA
>CAZJXN010000052.1:0-3386 GCA_964549655.1 uncultured Saprospiraceae bacterium | reverse complement strand
GTCTATTGTCTAATATCTAAAGTCTATCGTCTAATATCTAAAGTCTACATTTAAAATGAAGGGAAACATGAAAATTTTAACACTTGCTGCGCTCGTATGCTGTCTGGCGAGTTCAGTGCTGGCACAACGACCAGAAGATGTAATCATGACGGAATCCGGTGACACGATTGTGAAAAACACCCCCGTAGATGACATCGTAGAAAGACGCACCACATTCGACAAACGAGTGCTACCGTACGACCCTATCCGCGAAGCCGATATTTTTTGGGAAAAGCGGGTATGGCGCGTCATTGATGTACGCGAGAAAATGAACCTACCGTTTGCTTATCCAGAGCGCCCCTTTTTTAGCATTTTGATGGATGCTGCTAAGTCCGGTGAACTCACCGTGTACGATACGGAAGATGAAAAATTCACGAAGCCACTTGCCACAGAAGAAGTAGCTTCTAAAGGTGCTTCTACGGATACCGTTACCGTATTTGACCCCGAAACGTATGAAGAAACAATCAAAATTGTAAATAACGAATTAAATCCAGAAGATATCAAACGTTTCCGCATAAAGGAAGTCTGGTTCTTTGATAAAGAATCGTCTTCTTTGCAAGTACGTATCCTCGGTATTGCGCCGCTGTTGGATGTGAAAGACGAAAACGGTAACTTTTTGTATCAGCAAGTGATGTTTTGGGTGTATTATCCAGATGCAAGAAAAGCGTTGGCGAAAGAGCAAGTGTTTAACCTTGCCGGTAACGATGCCAGCCCCCTTTCTTGGGAAGACTTGATGGAAATGCGTTTCTTTTCTAGTTATATCACGAAAGAATCAAATGTATTTGATCGCCGTTTAGAGTCTTACCTTTCTGGGGTAGATTTGCTCCTCGAAGGCGAAAAAATAAAGCAGACCATTTTTAACTTTGAACAAGATCTTTGGTCGTATTAACGGTGAGAGGTGATCAGTGATCGGTAAAACGTGTGCTATCAACTTTCTAAATAAAAAGCTCAAGTTCGTCAGAATTTGGGCTTTTTTTATTATCCTATCCTCCCATCTTCCTATCCTCCCCTTAGATATTCCCACGCCGACTGATACTGCCCAACCTTTTCCGTATAACTCAAAAACGCTTCATAAAACGAGTGTCCACCAATCGTGGCGCTATCTCCAACTACAATCAATTGCTTTCTTGCCCGCGTCATCGCTACATTCATCCGGCGCGTATCGCTTAAAAAACCAATTTCATTTTTAGCATTCGACCGTACCAAGGAAATATAAACCACGTCCCGCTCCTGCCCTTGAAACCCATCAATCGTATTGACGGTGATAGGCAAACCAATCAGTTTTTCATCTTCTTTAATAGCATCTTGCATTAAAACCACTTGCTCTCGATACGGCGAAATGAGCGCGATAGACGGCAGTTCTTGTTCCACAAATGCGTCCACGAGTTGGTACAAATGTTCTCGTAGAATAAAAAACTCCTCTGGATTAGAACGACTTTGGTACAAGGTCTGCACTTTTTCTTCAAAACCACAACCAGCCGTGTCAATGAAAACCAACGGTTCATTTTTTTCAATCGGCAAACGGTGGTCGCGTACACTTACATCTGCACGCAGGGCATTATTATAAAATTGTTGATTGGAAAAGCCCATAATCACCTCATTCATACGGTATTGCACATTCAATAAACTTGTTCTTTCTAATCGTTGTAAACATTTTTCAATCATCGTGATAGACAAACCTTTACGCTGCGCTTCGATAGATTTGACCGTTGGTGGCAACTGAAATGGATCGCCGGTTAGAATGACTTTGGACGCTTTTAGAATCGGAATCCACGTCGCGGGTTCCAATGCTTGCGCGGCTTCATCAATGACGACCGTGCGATATTTTCGTTTTTCTAGTAAAGAATGAGCCGCGCCGACTAACGTGCAAGTGATGACTTGTGCGCCGTCGAGAATTTGGTCGAGCAGGCGGGTTTCCAATTGGTTTGCCCAAGCGGAGAGTTCATTGGCTTCTTGGAAGGTACGGCGGCGTTCCGCATTTTCCCAGCCGCTGCGTTTGAATTTCTGAGCTTGGCGGCGCAGGTCGGCGGCTTGTACTTTTACTTTTTTAATGTTTTTACTTTCAGGATGTTGAGCGAGCTGCACTTCAAGGGTGTGTTGCAATAAATTTTCATCTACTCTGGAAATATTGCCGATGCGAATCACTTGTAGATTTTCGGCAGCGAGTCGCTCAGTTAATAAATCGGCAGCGGCGTTACTCGGTGCGCAAACTAAAACAGTCGGTTCGGTTTCACATAATAATTTCACGGCTTGAATCAACGTCGTGGTTTTCCCTGTACCGGGCGGACCGTGGACGACCGCGACATCCCGCGCAGCGAGGATTTCGTTGACGGCTTGATTTTGGGAAGAATTTAAAATCGAAATCTCGACTGGATTGTCAATATCTGCGAAAGCGGCTTCTTTTTCGCCTAATAAAACGGCACGGAGTTCTGCTAAACGTCCTTTCTGAGCGTTCATCACTTTGCTCATCGCTTTTTCCATTTCCAAATAAGTCCGTTCGTCGAATTGTAAATCCACGCCGATTTGTCCCATGCCAAGCCACTCTGGGAGGTCTCTGGAATTAAGAATAATTTTCATGCGATTTTTATCCACGAAGTGAATGGTGCCGCTGTATTCCGGGCGATGTACGCTGGGTTGCTTGGTGAATAAACCGACAATTTTTCCACTGCGAAACTGATGTTCCTGCACGTCTTGCCCAGTCGAAGGCGCAGCTCGTTCAATCGTCGCAAAAGCGCGGTCGCCAATGGTGTAGCCTTTTCCGACGACTTGTACGGGATACCAAGTGAAGCCTTTGGCGCGTCGTTGTTCGAGCGGCAGGCTTTGCACCATTTTGCGGTATTGCTCGAAGTCTTCCTGCTTTTCAATTTTGAGGAGGTCGAGGAGTTGTTGGAGTTCTTTTGTGGCTTTGTCGGTCAGATTCATAGAGTTGAGAACGTTGAGGAGGTGAAGAGGGTTTAGTTTTGCCCTTCTTGCTGCCCTCGCAGTATTTTTTAACCGCAGAGGGCGCGGAGGTTTTCGCAGAGAACGCAGCGTGGTTTTGAATCCTATTCATCTTAAAATCCTGCGAATCATGGTTCAGACCGTTTCGGTAGATGAGAATGAGGTTTAAAAAATGATTTAAATGTTACTCAATTTGGAAATGTGCAATCGCGTGAGGGATGCGACGGGGAAGTGCGTAGCACCGGAACGAAGTGAAGCCCAAAGCAGCCCGACCCGTAGGGGCACGCCCAAATATTTTTCACGCAAAGTCGCAAAGACGCTGAGTTTTGTGTGAACTCAATCTCCCCAACTTTCTGAACTCCCTCAACTATACTTACTCCCTGACTGTTTCTAACTCGGTCTATTAA
>CAZJXN010000051.1:5332-30419 GCA_964549655.1 uncultured Saprospiraceae bacterium | reverse complement strand
TATTTTATTTTTATACACATCAAAAGTCTTTTTAAATGGTCGAAATCGTCGTTACTTTTGCGGAGGATGTTCAAATATAACCTTACCAATCATGCTCACTACTACTCTTCAAACCCTTTTTCGCCGAGACTTAGAAAAACTGAAGCACGAAATTGAGTCATATCAGGATGAACAAAATATCTGGAAAGTAGATAAAAATATTACCAATTCCGCAGGAAATCTCTGTCTGCATTTAGTCGGAAATTTGAATACTTATTTAGGCGTTCCGTTTGGAAATACAGGCTACGTCAGAAATCGAGATTTAGAATTTTCAAACAAAGATGTGCCGAGAACGGAATTGATTCGCATGGTAGAAGATACGATTGTAGTAGTGGCGAAGTCGCTGGAAAAAATAACGCCACAACAATTAGAGGAGGATTACCCGATGGAAGTATTTGATTACAAAATGACGACGGAATTCTTTTTGGTGCATTTAGTAGCGCATTTGACCTATCATCTGGGTCAGGTAAATTATCATCGGCGGTTGTTGAATGTTTGAATTTTCTACCATACGAAACCTACAAATTTCTCCTCCATAAAAAATTCCATTTGGCTTTGCAATTCCTCAAATTGGCATATATTTGGAATCCTAATTGCTAACGCTCTTATGCTTTCCCGCTGGAAAATGGGAAGATAGGAGGATTGGAAAGAATCAAAAAAAATTATGGCGAATCTGAATATAGAAGCGGCGAAGAAAAATAAGTTTGATGCAATTGTCATTGGTTCGGGCATGGCAGGCGGCTGGGCAGCGAAGGAATTGTGTGAGAAGGGCTTGAAAACATTAGTGTTGGAACGCGGACGCGATGTGCGGCACATTGTGGATTATCCGACCATGAACAAGCATCCGTGGGAATTTGAGCATCATGGACAAGTGACATTGGATGTGGAAAATGATAATCCAGTACTGGCAAAATGTTATGCGCTGAATGAAGGAACGCAACATTTTTTTGTAAAAGATAAAGAACATCCTTATAAGCAGGACAAGCCATTCGACTGGATTCGCGGGTATCAGACGGGCGGCAAGTCCCTCTTGTGGGCGCGGCAGGTGCAGCGGTGGAGTGAGTTTGACTTTGAAGGTCCGGCACGAGACGGCTTTGCAGTGGACTGGCCCATTCGGTACAAAGATTTGGCGTCTTGGTATGATTATGTGGAGCGTTTCGTAGGGGTGTCTGGTAACAAAGACGGCGTACCACAATTGCCCGACGGCATTTTTCAACCGCCGATGAATTTGAATGTCTTAGAAGAGCATTTGCAAAAAAGTTTGGCTCAAAATTATACTGACCGCCAACTCATTATCGGTCGGGTGGCGCACATCACGCAGCCCACACCGGAGCAACTCGCGCTGGGGCGTGGCAAATGTATGCACCGAGATTTGTGCTATCGCGGTTGTCCGTTTGGGGCGTATTTTAGCGCCAATTCCGCGACGATACCAGCAGCAGCAAAGACGAAAAAAATGACTTTACGCGCAGATGCAGTGGTAGAATCCATCATTTATGATGAAAAAAAGCAACGGGCAAAAGGTGTACGCGTCATTGATAAAAATACAAAAGAAGTCACCGAATATTATGCAAAAGTCATTTTTGTAACGGCAGCTTGTATCAATACCAATCTGGTTTTGTTGAATTCTAAATCGGCTCGTTTTCCGAATGGCTTGGGCAATGACAATGGTTTGTTGGGTACACACGTGGCGTTTCACAACTATCGCGGTCGGGCTTCTGGCGAGTATGAAGGCTTTCAAGACAAATATTATTACGGCAAGCGTCCGAACGGTTATTACATTCCACGTTTTAGAAATGTACAAAAGCAACAAACCGACTTTATGCGAGGTTACGCGATTTCCGGCGGCTCTGATCGGTCAGCATGGTGGCGCGGTGGCGATGGTTTTGGTAAAGCTTTGAAACAAGAATTGACAGAGCCGGGCAATTGGAGTATGGGTTTGCAGCACATGGGCGAAACAATTCCCAAAGTGACCAACCGCGTATTTTTAGATACGACGGAGAAAGATGAGTGGGGCGTTCCAATTTTGCATACTGAGATTGGCTATGATGACAATGATGAAAAAATGTTGAAAGACTTTTTCACGCAAGCTTCTGAAATGCTCGAAAAAGCTGGTTTTAAAGATATTCGCACTAATGATTCAAAACAAGCGCCGGGCTTGGACATCCACGAAATGGGCGGTGCTCGCATGGGAAGAGATCCCAAAACATCGTTGCTCAACGAGTGGAATCAACTTCATGCCTGCAAAAATGTATTCGTCACTGACGGTGCAGCGATGACTTCTACCGGTACGCAAAATCCGTCGTTGACGTTTATGGCGTTGACGGCGCGAGCGGCAAATCATGCGGTGGAGGTATTGAAAAAACGAGAAATTTAAATATTAAGCAGTTGGCAGTCTAAACGTCTGGCATCTTTTAATCTGGCATCTAAAATTCAAAACTATGCACACACCACGAAAAATAGCCATGCTTGGCACAGGATTAATTGGTTGGTTTTATACAAAAGCCTTACACGAGCATCGCGGTGCGAATCGAGTGCAAGTCGTGTATTCCCGCAGTGAGGAACGTGGCAAAGCTTTTGCAGACGAATGGAATATTCCAAAATATGTAACTAGCTTAGAAGCAGCTATTAGTGATCCAGAAGTGGATACCGTAATCGTTGGTTTGCCGAATGATTTGCACTTTGAAGCGGTAGAATTATGTTGCAAACATAAAAAAGCGGTGTTGTGTACCAAACCTTTAGGGCGCACGGGCGCAGAGGCAAAGGAGATGTTGGAGATGGTAGAAAAAGCGGGTATTTTTAATGGCTACTTGGAGGATTTGGCTTACACGCCGAAAACGTTGAAAGCGCTGGAATCGGTGCAGAATGGCGTGATTGGTCGAGTGACATGGGCGCGCTCCCGCGAGACGCATCCAGGACCGCACTCGCCGTGGTTTTGGGATTTGCAAAAAGCAGGTGGTGGCGCGATTGTAGATTTAGGTTGTCATTGTATAGAAATCGCTCGGAATTATATTGGCAAAGATATTCGACCGGTAGAAGTCGTGTGCTGGGCAGCCACGCAAGTGAAGCCGATTGAAGCGGAAGACAACGCGGTTGGAATGGTAAAATATGCGGATGGTGCGATGGCGCAATTTGAAGTGAGTTGGTCATTTCGAGGTGGAATGGATTTACGGGATGAAGTGTCTGGTACAGAAGGCATTATAAGAACGGATCACTTCTTGCGTACTGGTTTTGAGATATTTACAGCAGCAAAAGAAAGCAGTTATGTTGCGGAAAAAGCAGAAAGCGCATCAGGTTGGTTATTTCCAGTGGGCGATGAAATCAATGCATTGGGCTACACGCACATGTTCACGGATATGTTTGACGCCATAGACAAAGGCACGCAGCCAATGGAAAGTTTTTACGATGGGTATGTGGTGAATGCCATCATGGACGCTTGTTACAAATCGGTGCAAACCAAGAAATGGGAGCCGGTTATTTTAGATGATTGGCGCGGCAGAACGGATGTGACAGAGGCTTCGCCTTTTGTAGCATTTGACGACAATCACTGGCATATTAAAGATGAATTGATGCCGGACGGGCGGAAGAAAGTGATTTTGAAAAATAAAGTTTCAGGGGAAATTTCTCAACAAGTAGTTTAGAGGCTGTGATTGGTTATTTGTTATTGGGCGCTCCTTTCGTGCGTCTGGCATCTACTAATCTGGCATCTGGCATCTAAATAAAAAGTTATGTTACGACGCGACGCAATCAAAAAAGCAGCAATTCTACTCGGCGGCACCATCGCCTTGCCCAATATTCTAAAGGCTTGGGAGAATCCTATGATTTTAAATCCTTATTTTAATATAACAACTGCGCAAGAAAATATCATTGCTGAATTAGCGGAGATTATTATTCCAACCACCGATACGCCAGGCGCAAAGGCAGCAGGGGTTCCGCAATTTATTATAAAAATGTTAGCAGATTGTTATTCAAAGCAGTTTTCGGATTATATGATGCAGACCTTGACTCAAATAGACAGCGAGGCAGAAGTTAAATATGGTGTAAAATTTGCAGATACTTCGGAAGAGAATCGTTTACAACTCACGCAGCGTTATGAGCAGCAGGCGAAAGACGAGCGCGACGCATTCAAAGAAATGGTGCAATCTTGGAAACTCCCCTCCGCGCCAAACGTAGACCCGTTCTTCAGCACAATGAAATCTTTAACGATAACAGGTTATTTCACCTCCGAAATTGGCTGCACGCAAGCATTACGCTATTCACAAATTCCAGGTGGCTATGAAACAGTAGATTATAAAAAAGGCGATAAGGCTTGGGCGGGGTAAAACTGTCTAAACCTTGATTTATGTGATTTATTTAATTAATATAATTTAGACGGAGTGGAGTGCAGCTTAGGAAATTTTAAAATTTCCTAAGCCGATTCTGCTAAATCATTTTTGTTTGTATAAAATAACTTTACTTCTGTTACTTCCTTTCCTTCTTAGCGTTCTGCTAATAATTGATAATTTCATCTAATAAAGTAAATAACTGGTCGAAGTTATTAGCTTGCCTATTTCATTGTATGAAAAATTAGGCTATATTTGAATTTATCAAATCCGTCCTTGTTTTTACATCTATCATATCATCTTTAAAAACAATCTTGAGTTATGAGTGCTATTTCCACCAAAAATTTATTAATTGCAGTTACAGTGACACTTGTCGCAGCGGTGAGTATTTGGTATTTTACCAATCCCTATTCATCCGAGTCACAAGCACAAAGTACCGACCAAGTACAGGCACAACCACAATTTGCAAAACTGACCGTTACCGAACCCTTTCAAGAAATTCCGACTCCTACTGAAAAATTAGTGATTGAAAATCCGACCCAGCCCACCATTTTGACTTTAACATCCGGTACAACGATTGACATCCCAGCCAATGCTTTTGTGGATGAACAAGGACAAGTAGTGACCACGCCCGTGACGATTCGTTTTGAAGAATTTCACAACCCTGCCGAAATCATTGCGTCGGGCATTCCGATGCGGGTGCGCAAATCGGGTGGCGAAGACGAATGGATGCAGACCGCTGGTATGTTTGAAATAAATGGTTCAACTGAAAATCGTCCGGTGAAAATTGCAGAGGGCAAAAGTCTTGCCGTGAGTCTTCCTTCCAAAGTGGACGGCGCGTATGATTTCTGGTTTTTTGACGAAAAGGCTGGCAACTGGCTCAATCAAGGTCCAAGTGCAACGCCACAACGTGAAAATATAGCGCAGGTTTCACAAAGCGATAGTATGGCTTCTCAACGAAATTTTGCCGCTCCGAAGCGCCCCAAGATGCCAACGTATGACGAAAAAAATAACCTCGCTTTCTACGATTTGGATGTCAAACAATGTCCAGAATTGCAAGGTAAATCGCCTTTAGTATTGAATTATGCAGGTAATGACGAGGAAAAAGCACCTAAGAACAACAAATGGGTCACCAAACAAGACTTATGGACGAAAAAACAATTGAAGCCAACCAAAGAAGCGGGTGTATATCAATTGACTTTGTTGGGCGATTCC
The DNA here is from genome assembly GCA_964549655.1 of uncultured Saprospiraceae bacterium. Classification (GTDB taxonomy): domain Bacteria; phylum Bacteroidota; class Bacteroidia; order Chitinophagales; family Saprospiraceae; genus JADJNW01. Next base: position 24,846 of record CAZJXN010000051.1, on the reverse strand, counting down.
ATGTACAGCATTCCCGTTCGGCTGGCTTTGCAAGGCGCGGAATTGGAACAAGCGAAAGCGGATTATAAAAAATTGTTGGCGGAGTATGAAGCCAATATGCAGTTGCTGAGCAAGAAAGAAGCGATTCTCGAAGGACAAGCCATCTTCCGCCGCACGATGAATGTACAAGGTTTTGGTATTCACAATTATGATATCATTTGGAAAATGGAAGACGCCATCGCTTTGCAAGCGGATTTTGATTTTGGTGCAATGCCAGAATCTGTTAAAGAACTCATTACCGTTTATCTTATCACTGGCAATAACCGCACGGTTGTTGGGTTACCTTATTACGATTGGCAAAAATTCCGATTCAGCCCAAGCGCTGATAATAAATTGGTAGCCGTACTGCCCGATAATAAAATCGCGCTCTTCACGCAAAGTGATTTCAAAAAAGAAATGAGCGACCTGAAACGCGCTTCTGGCAGTGAGTATGTGTTTGAAATGAATGTAGAGAAGGAAAGCATAGCGTCGCTGGATGATTTGCAGGCGTTTATTAAAAAAGCAGACCGGTAAACCAATTTGCTGATCCCGCCTTGCGGGACAAGTTATGCTGATTTGTTAATGTGCTGATACACTAAATAATTCACGCAAAGTCGCAGCAGTTTTGAATCCGACAAGAAAGTGTTACCTACTTGGCGACTTGGCGACTTTGCGTGAAATTTATCGTTCTAACTAAATATTTCCCAGACCAAATATTCTCCTCCAATGGCGCGTACCACTCTCCTACTCATAATTTTCCAGCTGTTTGTGGTCGTCGCTGTTGCGCAAAACCGCACTTCAATCGCAAGCGATTCCATGGAAGTCTATCCTGTGCGCGTGGCACACAAGTGGGGCTACATAAAAATTTATCCTGGATTGGTGGACACCGTCGTGCCGCCGCGCTATGATTTTATTGGAGACGTCAACTTGCCTTGGAATGATTTTTTGAAGACACCATTATCTTCGCCGTATCGCTTATTTGAGTTGGATGGTAAAGTGGGTTTGTTGGACGGAGCCTTGCAGGAAGTCATTCCCAATCGATACAAACGCATTCGGGCACTCACATCGAAGTATTTTGCGGTGGAATTGGACTCGCTCTTTTTATTGGTAAATGCAACAGGCACGATTCTATTAGACAGTAGCCGCTATGATGATATTTGTGTGGCTGACCAATCGCCGAGTGGCGAAGTGACTTATTTTTTTGTAAAAAAGGGCAATTTTTGGGGCGTGCATCACAATGGCGGAGCATTGGGCGTGATACCACAATACGCAGCGATAGAGCCGACGGGTAAAGTCGGTTTTTTTAAAGTAAAAACTCGGACAGCCGATGCGAATTGGAAACTCATAGACGAGCGCGGTCAAGTCATTTTGAAAGATGCCTATCTGGATATCCAAGTGCTGAATGAAAACTGGGTAGCCGTGAAAAGTGCGTCTTGGAAAATGATGAAACGAATTACCAACAAAAAGACAGGCACTACCCTATTTGAAATGAATAAGGAAACGTATGACGAAGTCGAAAAAGTAAATGATTACCTCGCCGTGCTCATTCCCAGCGATACGCTGCAAGTACAACTCTGGAATATCCCCCAACAAACGTTGCTCATCAGCCATGCCTTTGATAAAAATGAAAAGCAAACGAAAAGTAATGGCGAAAAAACATATTTTCCGTGGTACGAACCCTTAGACGAACACTATGCTGTTTTTAAACCTACACCTTACGATTACAAATTGATTGATACCACCGGCAAAGCCGTTTCTACCTTAGTGCATGACATAAAACCTGCGGGTTTGTCTGGCTATTACTTTATAAAATACCGAAATAAATGGGGTATGCTCGCCCCAGCACAAGACACTTCGCCGATTGTAAAATGCAATTACGACGCGTTTTTTCCATTTCAAAATGAGGTTGCAGTTTGTCAAACAGGCATTCGATATGGTGCTTTTTCTATCAAAAACGGGCGTATGGATTCGCTGCTTTGTATTTACACGTCCATCACCCCCATAGCAAAAAACCGATTTTGGATGCCCGTGGAAGGTAATGTCGTACAATATCGAGTGAGTGAGGCGGGCAAATTTGAGCTGGACAGTATTTTTCCAAATACACTTTCCGTGGCAGGTAACGTACAAAAACGAACGGTAGAAGCAACGCCGCTTCCCTTTACCCAACTTCCTGATTATAAAGTACCCAACATTCCAGAAGATGCGATTCGGATTGTGCAAGAAGGCGCTATCGAAAAAACGACTATCAGTCGGTTTCACGAGGTTAAAAAATCAGATGGTTTAATAGAATTTGTACCCAAATGGACTACCACAATTCCCGTTTCGCGCAAGCTTGTAAAGGCACTGGAAGTAGACAAAGATAGTTTGTTGTCGTTTTATCATGCAGATGCTTTGCACCATAATGCTTTTACGCAAACGCTCTCGGAAAGTGCGTTATGCAAGGTTCATTTTTACGATATGGCCCGGAAGCAATACGTTTCACACGTAGAAATGTTAGGCTTTCGCACTTTTGATAGCACGCAAACGCACACTACTTTCATAGATGCAACCGGGCAAATGGGCTTGATAGACCGCCGAGGGCAGGAACTTCTTTTTCAAAATAAACCGCTGCGCTTCACGTATATCGGCCCGTTCGTGGCGGGTCGTGCACGCGTGTGTATGGGCGGAAAACTCATGTTGGATATAAATGACAAACTTGCCAAGCCAACGAAATTTGCGCTGAGTGACCAAGAGCGTTTTATCAAAGAATTTAATATTTTAGAAACAAAACCCATTGCATTTTCCAAGCGCGATAAAGGAATTTATATAATAGAAACCGATAAAAATCCTTACCGCTGGGCTTACATTGATACGAATGGCAAAGTGATATTGACACCCAATGCCGAATATATCGAAGATTTTCATCCGCGGGACCGAACGGCGTTTGTCTTGAAACAAAATAAGCGAATCAATATGGACAAACCCGATGCCGACTACGGCGTGATTGATTACAGTGGCAAAGAAATTATTCCGATTAAATATTCCAATATCATCCGAGATTCTAATTATTTCATGCTCGGTATTGACAGTACGCCCACGTTTTATTTCAACAAAAAAGGCTATCAGATTTTTGAGAATCCGACTCGCTTGCGCCCATTTTATGAAGGTTTGGCACAATTTAAAGACACGACTCACCGATGGGGTTATTTGGACACCAATGGCGTGGTGGTCATTCCCGCGCAATTCAAAACGGCGCGTCCTTTCTCCGAAGGGCTTGCGCTCGTGGTGGATGCTGCTGGATTTTGTTCGTTTATAAATGCAAATGGTAAAACCGTTTTTCAAACACAATTCACAGAAAAAGAGGGACGCGGTGTAGGCGATTTTCACAATGGACGCTCTTGGTACAAAAAAAAGGGCGCGGATTGGTTGTGGGGCTGTTTGAATAAAAAAGGAGAATCCGTTATTCCAACTAAGTTTAGATACGACCCGGGCGGCAAGTTTCCTGCCAATGCAGACGACGCATATCCGCTACCGATGGATTTTTCGCAAGGGGTGGCAGCCGTCACCGCCGTAGATGCCGCCGGACAATTGAAAGCCGCAGTGATAGATACCGCCGGAAATTTTGTTTTAAAACCAAATAAACTGGCGATGATTCACCGATTTGATGCAGATGGTTTAGCCGTGTTCTCAGAGCGCAAAGAAGGCGCAAAAGGCTTGCTCAATCGGGAAGGCAAAATAGTAGCTGCGGCACAATATCATCACATAGATAATTTTATAAATGGCTTTGCCAAAGTACGCAAGTCCAGCGGCACTTGGGGTTTAATAAACAAACAAGGGGTGGAAGTCGTGCCCACTATTTACAACCAAATAGACACCGTGTCAGAAGGATTGGTAGCCGTAAAACCGCCTTCCTCCAATCAGTGGGTGGTCATTGACACCTTAAATACTGTAATAATTCCCGGTCCCTTCACTGAAATTGAACCGTTTAAAGATGGCGTGACGATTGTAATGGAAGGCGGTAAAAACAAAATTATCAACACGAAAGGCGAGCCGATTAAACTGGCGACGGGCGAACCGCTTTTTTTTGGACAAGGTTTTTTTGGTATCAATGAATTACTGCAAAATGGACAAAAATCGAAGCGTTTTTTCTACGCCGACGCATCGGGCAATAATATTTTCGGCAGGTATTTTGAAGGGATTTCTGCGCACCGGCTTGGCGTGGCAAAGGTTTCAAAAACTTTGAATAGTCGTAAACTATTGGGTGCTATCAACATTCGAGGTGTAGCAATCGTACCGCTCAAATATGGCAATCTGCACATTCAGCCCGATGGCAATATCATCATCAACCCGCAGCGCTTTTTCGGATTGGCAGATAAAAACGGCAAGATTTTAGTAGAACCTGAGTACGACCGCATTTATCGTTTTCATGAAAAAGGCATCTTCCGGCTCGAGCGTGGCGAAAAAGTAGGTTATATTCTTGCAAAAGATAATAAGGTAGAATGGGTGTGGGAGTTGGGGAATTAACCCTACGCTGTTTTCCCTCCCGGCTAATTTTACCGCAGAGACCTTTAGTCTAATTATAGAAATCAAAAACATCACACAAATCTCTACAAAGGCGGGCAAGCAAGTTTCCAACCATTACACCAATGCTCGCTTTGGTTCCGTTACCAAAAAACACGCTGCTGCCGCCAAGAACATACAAATACCCGCCAGCACCAGCGCATTGCGTGGGTCATCACCCAAAATGGAAGTATAGAAAAGCGGTACGGTAAGCATCCCTATAAATTGCGGAACACAAATAAAGCCATTGAAAATGCCCATATAAACGCCCATTTTCTCTCCTTTCACCGCATTCGCCAGCATGAGATACGGCATGGACATGATAGAACCCCACGCCAAACCGATGAGTCCCATACCAAATAAATAAATCATTTTATCATTTGACAGTAAAGTGGACAGAAAACCTAAACCACCTATGCTTAAAAACAAGGCGTGTGTAGCCCGACGACTGCCGATGGCTTGTACGATGCGGGGTATAAAAATCGAAATAATAAAACAAGTGATGCTAAACGCGGCAAAGCAAAGCGCGCCCCATTTGCTGCCTGCTTCAAAACCGATTCGATTCGCTTCCGGACTAGGCGCGTCAAAGGCATACTTCGCAGCCGCTAAGGAGAGATACTGCCACATCAAAGGCAAACCGTACCACGTAAAAAATTTCACCCACCACAATTGCCGCATCACTGTGGGCATTTCTGAAAGCGCAGCCAAAATATCTCTGAAAATAGGCAACAATAAAATAGCATACAAAGCAACAAAAACACCTGCTGCCCATACTAATCCCATTGTAAAACCTGCACTACGAGCCGCAAATAAACCGCCCATGATAGCTGCACCGATGGTCAAAGCTAAATGCCAAAAACGAATATTTTTCTTTTGTTCTGCTGTGAAAATGGTCGGTTTTTTATAATTTTCGTTTACCGGCGGATATTCTTTGGTGGTGTACATCGTCCAAAAAACAGTCAACAAAATAGCTGCTGCCCCGATGTAAAAAGGATAACGCACCGAGTTAGGAATATCAGAAAGCGCGGAAGCCTCCGCCGACATTGCCATGGAAATGCCAATCAAGGGCAAAATAAAAGGCATCAAATTGGCTAAGGTTTGCCCAAAGCCCACCATAAAAGATTGTATAGAAAATCCAACGGGTCGCTGTTTATCATTGAGCATATCGCCCACAAAAGCGCGGAAAGGCTCCATCGAAGAGTTGAGACCTGCATCCAATAGCCACATCAAACTGGCTGCCATGAGGACAGAAGAGGAATTGGGCATCAAAAACATGGCAATACTACCTACGATGGCTCCAATAAAAACGTAAGGCTTGCGACGACCCCATCGAGGCGACCAACTCTTGTCGGATAAGGCGCCAATAATGGGCTGTAACAAAAGACCCGTCAGCGGCCCGGCGAGCCAAAGTCCTGGAATATTGGCTTCTTCTGCGCCTAAATAGCGATAAATCGGTGACATATTCGCTTGTTGCAAGCCGAAACCATATTGAATACCCAAAAATCCAAAACTCATATTCCAAATCTGCCAAAAGTTCAACTTCGGTTTTTGTTCTGCCTCGGCTGCTATGATATCATTTTCCACTATTATTTGTGCATTCATACATTCCCTTTTTATTCCGTTTTAAATCATTATTAGAGACAAGTTAGGCGAAAAATACAATTTAATTTTAGAAAAATGATTTTGAGATAGAATAAATTTGGTTGTCGAAATAATAAAGTTGTTAATCTTATTTGCGTGTAAAAACATTGAATGTAGAGATGTTTTTCGCGGGATTTGCCAAATCTTACAAGAATATTACAGGAAAAATTAAAATGTGTAAACCAACACCACTTATATTTGATGAAAATTACAATAATATGAGTGCAAGCATATTAACCGACGAATTGAAAAAATTAAAAATTGTATCTGCTGCGGAAGGCTGGTCGTTTCTTATTTTATTATTCGTAGCGATGCCCTTAAAATATGTGGCTGGATTTCCCGAAGCGGTGCGCGTGGTGGGTATGTTACATGGCGTGCTCTTTGTGGTTTATATCATAAGCGTCATTCGAACTGCATTTGAATTCAGTTGGTCGCTCCCAAAAATCTTTTTAGCATTTTTAGCTTCTATTATTCCATTCGGTACTTTTTATGCCAATCGTAAGTTATTCAATACCGAAAAAGGAGTAACATTGCGTGTAAATGATTAAAATCTGAAATCGGCACTATACAACAGGAAAAGAATGCAATGCCATTTTCATTCATCCGTTAATTTTTGTAGCAAGGTTAAGTAATCACAGAGACTTTTGTTTCCGTATTAAAACGTTGCGGCTTTGCGCGAAAATATCGTTTAAACTTGCTCGATTACTTACCTGATAGAGACAGGCTAAAGCCTGTGCTACCCACCACTTTTTTTCTTCTCGCCCTCTGCTACCAAGCGTTTCAGATTTTCCTCCGCTTCTTTTACTTGCTTTTGCAATTGTAATAATTTGGCATTTTCGGCGGTAATTTTAGTAGCCGTGTCTTCTTTCACTTTTGTAATTTGCTCGGTCGCTTGTTGCTTTGCCAGATAAATGGCATCAGACGACTCTTTTTTTGCAGCCGTTATGTCTTTGGCAAGTTGCGTGCGGGTAGAATCTGCCTCGGCGGTGTATTGCGTTTTTTTGGCAGTCGCATCTTTGCGTGCTTTTTCTACCTCAGCTTGAGCCGTAGTGCGCGCTTCTTGCACTTGTTTGGTGAGTTCTAATTTTTCCGTGTTATTTTCCTGCTGAATTTTGGCGAGTTCATCGGCAGATTTTTGGCGGGCGGCGGTTACTTCTTTGGCGGCATGCTCTCGAGCAGCGAGGACTTCCTGCGCGTATTGCTGTTTGACTCCATCCGCTTCTTGCTTCGCTTTTTCGGTTTCAATAATCAATTGTTGCTTCGTTTTTGCCAATTCTTCGGCAGCACGTTGGCGAGTGGTGGCGACCTCAATAGCGGCGGTTTCTTTTTCTTTTGCTACATTTTCGCGCAACACGACTACTTCCGACGCGTTTTTCTCCTGAATATTTGCTTTCTCTTCGGTGGCTTTTCGGCGAGATTCTGCTACCTCCAGTGCCAGTTTTTCTTTCTCTAATACTGCATTTTCTCGCGCTTGAGCTACTTCTTCCGCTAAAGTTTCCTGTGTTTTCAGAATTTGTTCAGAAGCCGTTTTTTTATTGGTAACTACATCTTCTACTGTTTTATTTTGCTCGGATTCTGCTTTTTGACGGGCGGTTTGAATTTGCTTAACCGTTTCCTCCCGAATGCGGGTGAGTTCCGAAGAAGACGTCTCCCGGGCGGAAGCGATTTCGTCCGTGTACTCTTGTTTGGCTAATTCCAGTTTTTCCCGAATTTCTTTCAACTCTTTTGCTGCTCGTTCCCGCGCTGCCACTACTTCTTGGGCAGATGCGAGTTGAGCTTTTTGAATTTCTTCCGTAGCGCGTTGTTTGGTTTGAACAACTTCTAGATTGATTTGCTCGATTTGATTAGATGCTTTTGCTTGCGCCGATTTTACCAAATCTGCGATTGCTTGTTTGGATTTTTCAATTTCTTCCAGCGATTTTTGGCGGGCAGTCAACACTTCATCCGCATATTTTTTCTTTTGCTCGGCAGCTTGTTGCTGGGCAAGGGAGACCTCTTGGGTTAATTGTTGCTTTTGCTTTTCGTTTTTTGTTTTTTCTCCTTCAATTTCAGTTTTTAATTTAGCTTTCGTATCAGCGAGTTCTTTGCGCAAAGCGGCAAGTTCTTCATCATTCAAAGCGTTGACATCCGCTACACGTACGGTTTTCGGTTCTTTGGAAGGAGTAGCAGTTGCTGATTTGCCAGAGGTTTTTTCGTCACTGAGTTTGGGTGCTTTTTTCAGTTCGCTATCCGGCAATTTTACATCTACCACTTTGGTTCGATCCAAATTCTGATAAAAACAGTTGGCTAATTGCAAAAATTCTACTTGGCGATTCGGGTTCACCGTAAATTTTCGCATTTCCTTATTCGTATTATTTTTTACATATAGAATGGTGATATAGGAATTGGCAAACCATTCAATCGCATCCATATTGAGTTGCAGCGTGTTTTGATAGACCGGTGTACTTCCCTCTTTGCCTAATTCCCCCATTTCCACAAACCGATAGCTGCGCCGCACACCCGTCGTATCTACAAAAATGATTTCGTCCTCTTGATTCAGTTCCACCCCAGCTTTAGAATATACTTTTGCGCCAATTCCTTTATCATCACTGACAAACTCAATGTTATAACTGTAATTGGCGCGCACTACCATTACTTGTGGTTGACTTTGTACAATGCTTTTTCCATTAATAACTATATTCTTAGCAATCAGGGCATTGCAATCCTGTGCCAACATCGGCGAATTTCCTATTGCAATTGCAATTAATATTATAAAAAAAATAGCAATGTGTTTCATACTCGCTTGATTTTCGAGGTAATTTAAATCATTTGAAGCGGTTTTGAAACCATTGCCCGTTGAAAATCAGAATTTTGTTCAAAAAATGGCAAACTTTAACAAATGTTATAGTGAAATGGCAGTCAAAAATTGAAAAGTATTCTACTTTAGAAATCCCTGAAAATACAATAGGCTCGCTCACCGTCATTTGAGAAGTTACACAGTTGGAGTGAATGTACTTGTATTAAAAAATAACTGCCGCAATCACCCCCTGAAATTGTCTTATTCAGCACGGTTCAATATATTTTGCTTTCCGTATTTTTGGACTATAAAATCAATCAATTAAAAACTACAAGTATGCAAAAAATCACACCATTTTTATGGTTCAACGACACCGCCGAAGCAGCAATGGATTTCTATATTTCTATTTTTAAAAATGCTAAGATTGTAAACGTCATGCGGCACGAAGGGAAAGTAATGAGCGGAACGTTCCAACTGGAGGGGCAAGAATTTATGGTGTTGAACGGTGGTCCACATTTTAAATTTACGGAAGCTATTTCGCTCTTTGTAAATTGCAAGACGCAGGAAGAAGTAGATGAACTATGGGGGAAACTACTCGCTGAAGGCGGACAAGAAGGGCAATGCGGTTGGCTGAAAGACAAATATGGACTGTCGTGGCAAGTAGTGCCTACTATTCTGGGCGAGTTATTGCGAGACAAAGATGCGGCGAAAGCAAAACGAGTGATGGAAGCAATGCTCAAAATGAATAAGATTGGCATACAAAAGTTGCAGGAAGCGGCGGAGCAGCGATAGGACATTCTTGTCATTTGGATAGTAGTTTTTTAGGGTATCAAGTGGTCAGGTAATTTGGAAAATGCTTATGTTTGTTTCTGAATATTACCTAAAATATTTCAATATGGACTTGCCTTTGCTACAACAACCTTACACCGTCTCTCCTGAAGCGATTCAATTCTATCAAGCCAATCAATTCGCAAAATTAAAAGGTGTTTTTAATGAAGTGACCCTGCAATATTTTGGCGACATTATCAGTGAAGAGGTCAACCGATTGAATACGACAAGTGCCGCTTTGGACGAAAGAGACACATATGGCAAAGCGTTTTTGCAAATTTTTAATTTGTGGAAACAGAACGAGGAAGTCAAAAAGTTGGTGTTGAGTAAACGCTTGGCGCAAATAGCGGCTGACCTGATGGGCGTGGAGCGGGTGCGAATTTATCATGATCAAGCACTGTTCAAAGAAGCTGGCGGCGGCATCACGCCTTGGCATGCTGACCAATATTACTGGCCCCTCGACACGAATAATACGGTCACCGCTTGGATTCCGCTGCAAGAAACGCCACTGGAGATGGGTCCGTTAGAGTTTTCGGCTAAAAGTCATCAAATCATTTTTGGTCGGGATTTAAAAATTGGCGATGAGAGTGAAGCGCAAATTCGAGAGAATTTACGAATTAATAATTTTGAACATATTGTTGAACCGTTTGAAGTAGGTGAAGTGAGTTTTCATTCTGGTTGGGTTTTCCATCGGGCGGGTGCGAATCAGTCTAATCAAATGCGTAAAGTGATGACGGTCATCTACATGGATGCGGAGGCAAGACTAAAAAAACCGGAAAATAAAAATCAAGAAAATGACTGGCACACTTGGTGTCCGGGTGCTATGGTTGGGAAGGTGATTGATACGCCGCTAAACCCGGTGGTGATGTGACGAAGCTTATCAATATAAAATGTGGCACATTTTAGAAATGCGCCACATTAGGATTTAATACCGAATCCCTACTTTTCGATAAATAAAATGTAATAACCACGCGGGTCCAATTAGCAAAAATTGTACGTCTTCGAGGAAAGAAGGTTTTTTACCTTCAATTTTATGCCCAATGAATTGTCCAATCCATGCAGCGGCGAAGATGGCGAATGATACGAGCGCGAGTTGACCGCCACTTCTACCCACCGCTTCATAAATCGCATTATTGCCAGCCAACATCAATCCGCCTACTATTACAAAACCTAAAAACATAGGAAGTGACAAGCGCAAATAATAGACCAGTGCTATTGCCAGCATGATAGCTGCCCAATTGGCAAACAGCGTGCGTTCTACCGGAAAGGGAATGGAAAAAAGAAGTCCAAACAAGCTGAACATGATAGCCGGCACGCATATCCAGTGGATGAATTTATTGGTGGCGTTTTGGTGGCTTTCGCCGTATTTGTCGAGAAACCATTGCATTGTTCTTGCCATGAGATGTCAATTTATATTTTATAAAATATGATTTTCAATTTAAAATTTGGATTCCTACGAAAATTAGCGAATAATGGTTGGGTTTTCAAATAAAAAGGAAAGATTTTAGTGGAATAAGTACAGCAAATTTTAAATGCATTAAAATAACCAAACAAGTTTGGTTTTTACAAGTCACCAAATAAGTTTGGTTTTTACAATTAATGCGCCGGAAAAACCTCGACTGCCAATTGAAGCGACTTATCGAATTCTTGCAAGTTGATGACTTCAATCTGTTGATTTTCAGCAAAATAGCTAATCATATTTTCAGTGGGCATATTGCCGGTAAGGTCGTCTTTCGCCATTGGGCAGCCACCAAAACCTTTGATAGCACCATCAAATCGCCGACAACCATTGGTGTAAGCCGCCACGATTTTTTCCTTCCAAGTGTCGGGTGTGGTGTGCAAATGCGCGCCAATTTCAAGCGTAGGATAGGCGGGGATAAGGTTGCGAAATAAATAACTAATACTTTGTGGGGAAGCGACGCCAATCGTATCCGAAAGTTGAAAAATAGAAATATTTAAATTCGTGAGTTGTTCCATCCAAGTTTGCACAATGTCCACATTCCAAGGGTCGCCATACGGATTGCCAAAGCCCATGGAGACATACAACACCAATTTTTTATTGGATTGAACACAAATTTTTTGAATTTCCTCTACTCGTTCAAGTGATTCTTCGATCGTGGCGTTGGTGTTCCGCAATTGAAAGGTTTCAGAAATAGAAAAAGGATAGCCAAGAAAAGCGATTTCGTCAAATGCTGCTGCATCTTGCGCACCTCGCTGATTGGCGACGATAGCAATTAATTTGGAAGAAGTGTCTGTTAAGTCAAGTAACCGAAGTAATTCCGCTGTATCCCGCATTTGGGGAATCGCTTTGGGCGACACAAAACTGCCGAAATCAATACTGTCAAAACCAACTTTAAGTAATTGATTAATATAAGCGGCTTTTGTCTTCGTTGGAATGAATTCTTTCAGTCCTTGCATTGCATCGCGTGGGCATTCAATTAATTTAACCATTAGAGGTTCAAGGCTTTAAGTCGTTTTGAAACGATTTGACTTGTGGCTTACAGACAGGGTCCGTTTTACAAAAACCTGTCTTATCTTTGAGAACTTTTAAAAGCAACGAATGTTGTCCGAAAATAAAGAATTGTACTATGAAAAAGAACAGAGGTTGGTTTACTTTGGTTGGATTTTTATTGGCAGGTACGGGGCTTTTTGCACTTATCTTGATGTTGGTTGGAATGCAATTATCGTTTTTGACTTGGATTGACGCATCGAGTCAACTGCTGGGTTTTGTAATAAGACTGGTGATGATTATGGTGGGTATTGTTTTAATTTATATGGCGCAAACGAGGGAAGAAGTGAGCAGTGAGCAGTAGGCAGTAAGCTCGAATCATGTACACTAATAGATGTGGCACATTTTGGAGATGCGCCACATCTTGTGCCTCTATGCGGCATCACGCATCATCTTCACGCGGTCGTGCGACTGCTGAATTTGGTTGCGTTGCTCTTGTATAAGCATTTTCACAGCAGAAGAATAATCTCCATCCACATCATCTAATGCTTCTTTATATTCTTTTAATGCTGCATCATCTCCATATTCACAAGATGATAAAATAGCTTTGCGATCCCGACCTAACACCGCCGCTTTTAAATCCATATAAACGCGGTACAATTTGCCCTGAACGGTCGTGTCATCTGGGTCGAGGTCTCGCGCGTCTGCTGCGTCTACGTGCTTTTTGAGTTCATTTGCAAAACCTAAACTCTGCGTACTCCACTCGGTGAACATCATTCTCAAGTCTGCATCTTCCGTCTCTTCAGCGGCTCTTTTATAACCTTGATAACGGTCGTGATTAATAATAACTAAATCTTTTAAAGCTTCATTTACAATGACTGCCATAATTTGGATTATTTGTAGGTTAAAATAAAAATTAATATAACAAATGTGGCACATTTTTGCAATGCGCCACATTTTTATTTATATTGAATCATTATAATTACAAGCTGTCCCGCATCATTTTCACGCGGTCGTGCGATTGCTGAATCGTTGCTTTTTGCTTTTGGATAATATCTTGTAATCCGGATGGATAACTACTTACATCGTTTAATGCTTCTTTATAAGCATTTAAGGCAAAACCTTCGCCGTATTCACAAGAAGCAAGGATTGACTTGCGATCCTTTCCTGTAATAGCAGATTTGATGTCAATCCAAGTGCGGTGTAACTTGCTGGCAAAGCTGGTTTCGTCATGGTCAGGCCTGTCTTCCATATCAATATGGCTTCTTAATTCTTCGCTGAATCCACTGCTTTGTGTGCTGTAAGTAGTGAATAAGGCTTTCAAATCGGAATCTTCCGTATCCTTTGCTGCCTGTTGAAAACCTTCGTGGCGTTCGTTGTTGATAAGCACTAAATTTTCTAATGCTTCATTTACTTGCGTTGTCATAATATTGATAATTTGGGTTAATAAATGATGTTAATTATAGCGTATTTGGTATTAAAACAAAAGACTTTGATTGTTAAAGACTTGATACTTAAAAAAGATGTCGTCACATTAAATATCGAAATCTAAATCTAATATTTTTTCCCAATCCCCTACTCTATTTAGAAAACATTACGCTTCCTTTTGTTCATCGTTGTGTTCATAATCGTCTGGCACTTTATAACCTTTTTCTCGCGCCTCCGAGATGGCAATCGCCAATGCTTGCTTTCTATCCTCCACGACCGTGCCATTACTATCCTTTAATTTCGCTGCCCTCCAGCGGTGCATCGTTTCTTCAATCAATGCTTGTGCTTTTTTGGAGTACTGTGCCATAATTTTATCTTTTTTATGATAAAATAAGTTAAAGTGCCTTGGAGATGATCATCATTTCCAAGGCGCTTTAACTTACTACTATACTTTTTTGAAATTTTACGAAACTAATCCAATAACATTTTGCGCACTGCTTTCCAGCCTTCTACTTCCAACACATAGAAATAAAGCCCAGTGCCAGATAACTCGTTGGATTTAACTCGAAACTCTTGATAACCAGTGCTGTAATTAGACTCCGTCGTTTGCATCAGCCGACCTTCTACACTATAAATCGTCAACTTAACATTAGTAGCTTTCGCTAAATGAAAACCGATAATTGTTTCGTCGCGGAACGGATTCGGCTTGTTTTGATATAACGTAAACGGCTTTTCAAAAGTTAGATTGGTAGAGAAAGAAAGTTCAATATTTGTTTTAACCCCCTGATTATCATATGATTCTGCTAAAGTAGGTCGAGATTGCAAGGTCAGATAATCTTGTAAATTACCCATCGCTTTACTTTTAAAAACTAATGTAAATAACTGCTGCGAACCTGTTACGATTTGATTATTCTCCACATTCCAACTCGTCGTCAATATTCCTTGTTCCAACAAATGCAAACCAAAATTTTCTGCGGTCGCAATGCCATATTCCACATCTTGCAATTCTAATACATCTGGGTTGAAATGAAGGGTAAATTGATAGCCTGCCTTATCCGTCAAATCTGCTATAAAAGGTACGCGAACGGTTTGATCGGGTTGTAAAATTTGGTCAGGTGTTTGTATTTCAAACACAGATAATTCCGCTCCTCTGGCATTATTTTGGGGACTCGGTTGATTGACATCGCCAATTTTTACAGCCATAAAATCAGCGTCAGATTTACTCGCAAAATTATTCAAATCATACCGAAGAATTTCTGGAAACGCCTCGTACCACGGATTCGCAGGCACTGGAAACTGATATTTTTTATCTACAAAACGCCAACTACTATTTTTAGGAAAATTTAAATCTATACTTAATATTAACTTTCGCAGTTGAATAACATCCAACGTTGTAATGCTTTGGGAGTTATTTACGTCTGCTGCAATGAGTTTGTAAGGAGAATTTAATAATTGTACGCCCAAAATATGTTTACTAATCAAAACAATATCATAAGTAGTTACACCTTCACTATAATTGCGATTCAAAGATGGAATCACTTCTAAAGTTCTACTTCCATAGTCCGTATTTAAAAGTGCTGCGTAGATGCCCTGTGTACTCGTTTGTGCCACTTGACTTTGTTCATTATCCAACACAACCGTCACGCCTTCTACAGGTCTATCCGTTTCTGTTGCAATTTTTCCAGTAAGCGCAACTCGATTACTCGCTCCATTACAATTTCCAATATTATCTTGTATTAAAATATAAGTAATGCAATAGGCGTAATTTCTTCCGCCACGCGTGCCGTCGGGTTGTATGGAGCGTGGATTTTTGGCATTATCCCAAGCGTAAATGGCAATGGGCACCGTACTGCCGGCATCGTCACAAGTAAAGGTGATAGACTTTTGATTGATATTCGGAACTTCGCCTGTGCGATGAATGGAGTAAATAATGGGTCCTGTACAATCTGATATTGCACTGGCTACGAAATCTTCTGCCCAAATCGTGACCGCTCCATTGTCTGCAATACTATCGCCATTTACATCCGCCGCAGGAATGACGGGCATCAACTCAGCCGCTAAACCATTGATACACACCGGCGTAGGTGCTTTGCAATCTTCTACGGTGAAAACGACGCGCTCGGAAGTCGTGTTGCCACAAGCATCTCGTACCCGTATTTCAATGCTGTGCTCTCCGAACGGGTAATTATCTTCATATCGAAATTTCGGATACTGCCCACGAATTTTTTCCCTTTGCGTGACCACCTGCCCGATGCTGTCATTGTTATAATCAATCACTACTACAAAACTGATGTCCTCCCGCGTACAATCTTCGTCCACCAAAAACGGAATGCCAATATCTGCACTGCAAGTCGCCACTTCGCTGCAAAAAGTTGAAATCGGACTCACAAACAAAACCGGCGGAATGCTGTCATAAGCCTTTATAACTTGTGTATATTTCCAGTAACCAACGGAGATTGTATCTCGCCAATAGCCAGCCGGATTGGTCGTTCCATCGCAAAATTTAGCTTTCGTACCAGCCGCTGGGATTTTATCCGTTTCTATATTATTTCGGTCTATAAAGGTAGACTGCGCGTTTTTCGCGCCGGGGCGACGCAACACGTACACCGCTTCATCGCCGGGTCTGCCGTCACAATCTTCATCCCGACTGATGACAATCGGGTCGGAAAGTCCATCATATTCACACCAATTAATGACATGAAAAGTGCGCTGTATTTTAAAACACTCATCGCCACCGGTACTCAGTCGTTCATCCACTACGCTTATCGCCAATAAATCACACGCCAAAGTATTAACTTCAATAACAGTATCCCGTATTACACCACATTGACCCGCGATGTCGGCAGGGAATTTGATTTCATAATTGTGCGCTCGCAATACCGTAATCCGCTGCTGACAAGGTTCTGAGCGGTTCCCACTGCCATCTATTGCATAATAAACACGAATAATATCTCCAACGCCACAATTGTCCCGTTTGTCAATAACCGTATCACACACGATTTGCGCCCCGCAATTATCCACAGGTATAAATACACCAAAAATGGTATCCAAAAACGCGCCATTCGAGCAGGTAAAAGTAGATTGATAGCGGATAGACGGATCGGTACAAAGAATGACGGTATCCAAAGGTGGTTTGCAAGCTGGTTTTGCTTTGTCTTCAATCAAAATATCCAACCAACATTTATTATAATTATCTAAAAGGGTGCGTTTGCAATTGTTATAATTTTGAACGGTATCGCCCGGAATTCCATTTTCATTCGCATCATCAAAAACCCATAATTCTACTCGAATCGAATCATTTACATCACAACATAAAGCATCTACATATTCTTTTAAAATCGAATAAATAATTCCATTTTCTAAAGTAAATACGGGCTGGGCAGTAGCCGACAAATCTGGATTTTCGGTAAAATAGGTATCTACTTTTGTAAAATAATACAAGCCATAGGGTGATAAATTTGCGTCTTTTTTTAAAAATAGACTGGTGAATGCTTTTCCAAAAAATAATTGGGAATAAATATCCGCACAAGCCGGCTCTTCAAACGTGCGGCGGGATTTCAAACCCACGATGCCACAGTCGTCATACGAGCCTTCTTCCACGTCTTTGGCGAAGATGCGCGTGGTACCGCCTGCATTTTGCGCACTGAGCGACACATTCAAAAAGTCATTACAATTGGCGACTGGCGCGTACAAATCCAGCACCTCAAACCAGTAATCTTTAATCGCTTTGTTGTGGCAATCATCTTCCACCCGATAGCGGAATCGGTGCAAACCACGCGGAATATCAGTCACCACATCGCCCACTTTTTTATTGCCAACGAATACCTGCTCTGACATCCCAATCATTACATCCACTGTGACCTTCCAGCCAGAACAATTATCAAAAATCGTATCCGGTTTAGGAATGACAATAGCTGCCACGCAAGAAAAAATACCAGTAGAAAACGTCGGCACACAATCCCACGGGTCTTTCGGCAAATTTCCAACCGTAGGCGGCGTGAAGTCTCCTACTTTTATCAATTGATTGTAAATGAAAGCATTGCCCGGATTGCACCAGTCGTAAATGACCCATTCGCGCAGGAACGTATAGGCGTTATCACAAATTTCTACCCTCGCTTTATTCGTATAAGTAGCTGCGAGATTACAAAAAGGTTGTTTCAAATCGCGCAAGCCAGAAGCCGTTTTCACAAAAGGATAACCCGTGACCGACGGACTTGGATAGCCCGTAGAATCCACCGGAAATTCTTCATCACATTCAATATAAGTCGCATAATTCGGCAGGATGACTTCTAAAATCGTCGGCTTTCGAATGGTAATAATTTGCATACAAGAGTTGACGTTGCCCACTTTATCCGTAGCGGTAAAAGTTCGTTTGATCACCGTTGGATCGCAACTTCCGGATGGCAATTGCACAATATCATTCACACAAACCGTGATGCCGCCACAATTGTCGCTCACCGAGCCGCCGCGTGTAAACCGAGGTGAACCGTTATGTGGATAACCAGTCAGTTGTAATATTTTTTTCAGTGAAGGGCTGATTTCCAACACTTTACCATCTGCATCTGTTTTATAACATTGGAAACCATTCAGTTTTATTTTATCAAAATCATCACACACCAGCTCGCTTATCCAAGGTAATGGGTCTACTTTTTTTCCTTTTAAAATTTCGGTATTTGGTGGTTGGGTGATTTCGTCGCGGGCTACAAGCCAAGCGTAATTGCCGGTCGCTTTTGTTTTGAGGGAAGTCGTTGCTAAATAATAGGTTTGATTTTGTTTTAATGCCAATTCAATGCGAATAAACGGCTGAAACGTGCCAGCTACCCACGGATGTTGTTGTTGAAAAATAGGTAATTCAGATAAATAATCGCCCAACGCCTGCCGATTGGCTATTCTATTTCCACTTTCCGTAAAACTGATGATATTCTGGCAAGGATAATCTGTACTAAAACTGCCTTGAAAAATAGCACCCGCCGCTTCAAAATTAGAGAGCAAGACAAACGTATAAACGCCGTCTTTGGCTACTTGAAACGGTATGGTATCCACATAAAAAGGTCCCGGATCAGGCGTCTGAGAAGACAGCCAGCAAGTAAAATTACTTCTTTCAAAAGCCGGGTCCGTGTTAGAAAGCGTTCCTTCTAAAATATTGGTGTAAACCGTATTGACCACGAAATCCGTAGGTTTTGGACAGACGAGCGCAGGCGGCGACTTGTCTTCTACGCGCACGTGCCCCCAGCAAGAATTGCCGTCACTTCTATCAGTGACCACATATTTTAAAATCAATCCTGCGTATTCACTTGGAATTCTATTGTTTAAAGTGCGATTTTGGGGGTCGAATACTTCTACTTGTAGATTTTCAGAACAGGAAATGTCCACCGCATTTAGTACCATATCCGGCAAGAGGCGCACCTCACATTGATTGTCCAACCGTACATTTACAGTGTCAATACACACGAGCGGACAGGCAACATCGCTATTGGCATATTGAATGTTCGTCATTTGATCCCACCATGCAAATAGCAGTGGAATCACCCACAGGCTTAGGAATTTTAGGCTTTTCATGATTTTAGGTCGTCTTTATATTAAAGGTGATAGGGGGATTGGTTTATTGGGATCGCTCGGTCACTTGGTCACTCCCGCTCTCTTTCTCTCGGTCACTCAAATGCTCCATCTCTTGGTCGCCCAGTCTCTTGGTCGCTCAGTCTCTCAAATGCTCATAGAAAAAATTGGATAAGGTCTGTGTAAAAAAGGATTTTCTTGCGTGTTCAGCAAAATGGTTGCTCCCGCAAAGAAGCGTTCAAACGAAATAGTGGGTCAGAAGTCACGTAAAATTTAGCA
>CAZJXN010000051.1:0-5232 GCA_964549655.1 uncultured Saprospiraceae bacterium | reverse complement strand
ATTTAGCAAGGTATGCTCATAGTATTTTGATCACCGATAGCAAAGATAGATAAAAAACTTTTATCTATTATTCTTTTATAATCTACTAGTCGAATAAATTTCTCAAAAAAGTGTTCCAACCCGCTTTTGGTTGTTACTTTTGCGCCAAGCTAAGGAGGAGTTTTTAAGAACAGAAATTGGGAAATCAGATTTAAGTAGTCATTCCATCATCCCAAATCGTTCCACCATTCATGAAACATTGCATTATTTTATCAATTGTAATCGCGTTGCCGTTTTGCTGCTTTTCGCAAAAAAATGCCTACAAAATTGGTTGTATCGGTTTTTACAATCTTGAAAATCTGTTTGATACGCTCGATGCGCCAAATGTACGTGACGAAGACTTCACGCCACAGGGAAGCTACCACTACAATACCAGAATTTACGTGGAAAAAATGGACCATCTCGCCAGAGTCGTATCTGAATTAGGTACAGAACTTACGCCCGACGGCGTTTCTATTTTAGGAATTGCAGAGGTAGAAAATCGCAAGCCATTAGAAGATTTTATCCGACATCCGAAACTGAAAAGCCGCAATTATCAAATTGTGTGGTATGACTCGCCCGACGAACGTGGCATAGATGTAGCCTTGATTTACCAACCCAAATATTTTAAAGTGTTGAGTAGCCGGGCAGTCCCAATCCCCTTGCCAAGTAGAAACGGCGAGCGCGATTACACTCGGGACGTTCTGTTGGTGTCTGGTTTGTACGATGGCGAACCCCTGCACGTCATGGTCAACCACTGGCCCTCCCGCGTGGGTGGCGAAGCAGCTTCTCAACCCTTGCGCAATTTGGCAGCTTCTATCTGTAAAAATATTTCTGATTCGCTGATCAATGCGGACCCAAACGCCAAAATTGTAATTATGGGTGACTTGAATGATGACCCTTCCAGCCCCAGCGTGCGCCAAGTATTGAATGCCAAAGCGAAAAAAGAGCAGGTAGAGCCGGGCGGAATGTTTAACACAATGTATGATTTTTACAAAAAAGGAATTGGTACGCTGGCATATCAGGATGCGTGGAGTTTATTTGACCAGATTATCATCTCGCACGGTTTGGTGAATGAAGAAGTAGGTGGTTTTCAATTTTATCAGGCACACGTACACAATCCGCCGTATATGTTGCAACACAGCGGTCAATTCAAAGGATACCCGCTGCGTACGTATGTCGGTTCTAATTATATGGGCGGTTATAGCGACCATTTTCCGACGTATATTTCGTTGATAAAGAAGATTGCAACACCGTGATGGTACACTGATTTTTTATGATATTACTGTTTTCTTATGATTTTAAATTATTTTAGTTAAGTGTGAATGCGGGTGGGCATCCTAATAGGGTTGGGGTAAGCGAAGACAGTTTTTATCCGAAAACTTATTTCGCACTGTATTAGATACAATCATAAATTACCTTAATAAATCATAGAAATCAGTACCCTATTTTATAGTAAACCTAAAACATTTTATATCCATGAAAATCGCATCATTATTTTTTACTATTTGTATCTTCTGTGTTGCTTGTAAAAATACTCCAAAAAGCGACGAAGCAGCAGATACACCAGCTAATACGATGACTATGGCTCCTTCGGATGCGCTGTATAAGCAATTAGAAGGCACATGGCAATCGGATGACGACGCAAAAAACAAAATCCAATTTGCAGGCGCGAAGTTTCTCCGTTTCACAGACGGCGCAAAGGTAAGTGAAGAAGACCTGCGGGTACATCAGCCTTGTATAGGCGTGTGTGCGGAAGGGCGTAACCTCGGCAATAGCGCCTGCTTCATCACCGTCGGCACAGAAATGGTTGGTTGTTATTTGATTGTAAAAGTAGATGCCAATACCTTGCAATATTTTGTAATGGATGGCAGTGCGAAGACATTGTCGTTCACAAAAATAGGAAAATAGGAGGATGGGAAGATAAGAGGATTATAATGTGTTCCTATCCTCCCATCTTCCTATCCTCCCCTTTATTGCTTTACAAATTTCACTTGTTGCAATTCCTTTCCATTATACAATCGGATCATATAAATGCCATTTGTAAAGTTGGAAATATCCATTCGTTCTGTAGAATCAGATGACAAGAGCGTTTCTAATACCTTGGCATCATTGATGTTGTACACTTCTATTTTATAATCTTTATCCAAATCGCTATTTTTAATAAATAATACTTCATTCGCGGGATTTGGATAAACCGTAATTTTAGAACCAACAGGTATTGTTTCCTCCGTTTCAAAAAGTGCTGCGACTTCCACCTCTGGGTTTTCCAAAAGGCTGGCACCTGTCACTCGCAATTCCGGTTTATTACTTGCATTTTCTTTGGAATTATAAACAATGCGCGTACTATTCGTTACCGTCAAATTTTTAACTAATAGTGAGACAGACGTTGCGCCAGCACTTCTCAAGCTATTAACATGCTGCGTCAAATCCCATTCATAATATTGGCGGGTCGTACCGCTTACTGTGGCAGATGCAAGCACGGTAGTTTGAGCGGCTGGCTTATTGGTAAAGTTAATCGTCGTTTCTTGCCAAGTCTGCGAGGTCACGTCAAACACTTCTACCACAGCGGAAGGCGCATTCGTATTATTTAAATAACCATATAAACGCAATTTTACAGCAGTAGAATTCGTACTTAATGCACCGATATTAAATCGCAAATAAGTTTGATATGTATTATTAGCCGAAGTTGTATTTCTACTGCCTAACACCGTATTTGTACCGTAGTTTGTATTACTAAAACTGCCCGACCGCACGTACGCATCCGCCACAGGATTCAAAACCGTCGTTTGTAACGTGCCACTTCTAAATAAAGCAGCATTCGGAATCGCTTGTTTGGTAATGCCCGGACCTGCATAACTTGCCGTCAAAACTTCTTGTCCCGTTTTTTCAAAAAAGTCAAGCGTAATCGCGTGTTTGCCCGCTTTCAAACCGATTTGTCCAGAGCGCTCTTGATTAGAGTGCAAGCCGTCATTATTTACAACTAAGGTACTTCCAATATATAATTTGCTACCATCATCCGAAGAAGTAAAAAAAGTATAAACGCCATCCGTCGGCACCGAAATATAGCCCGTAAATCGGAATCCAAAATTCTCATTTTGCGTACGCGGCGTGATGTCAACATTTGCGACGGTTCCAGTAGCGGTCGCTGTAAGGGAAGGAAAATTAGGTAACACATTCCAATCCCCTTGATAATAAGAATAATTTAAACCATTCACTGTGCTCGCTGGATTTTCTGCTGTGCGTAAAGTAGCGGTGAAATTGGCAGTGTAACTCACATCACTGACCGGCGTGGCAATCGTTTGACTTTGTGCGCCGCCATGCGACCAACTTGTAAAAGTATAAGTCAACGCGGTGTTAATCGTCTGCGGACTCGTCGCACCAATCGTTCTTAAAACACCCTCCACACTCGTCACCGTCGTAGGCGCAGCAAAAGGTTGCCCATCCAATGTCACCGTTAAACCCTGCGGATTTGTATTCAATGTAATGGTAGAAGTAAGTGGTAAAATATCGGTGAAAGCCGTATCTGTCGCGCCTTGCGGGTCTGTGACCACTAAATATAATCTATAAAAAACATTGGCAGCCGTCTCGCCACTATTTGGAATGGTAAAAGAACCGCTCGTCACGCCCGATGGTGCCGAAGGTCCTGGATGCGTATGCGTATCATGGTGAAATATGACAAACCAATTGAATGCGCTGGCTCCTAAGTTGCCACTTTCTGGGTCCGTCGCACTTCCACTAAAATTAATAACACTTCCTCCGGCATAGGTCGCTCCCGCTGCGGGCGTTGCAATCGTTGCATTTGACGCTTGATTAGCACCTGTCACCGTCAAGGTTGCATTATTACTTGTTACATTTCCTGCGCTATTGCTCACCACGACTGAATACGTTCCGGCATCTCCAGTTGTAACGGATGGAATGGTGTAAGTAGCACTCGTAGCCCCGCCGATATTCGTTCCATTTTTCTGCCATTGATAACTTAAAGGCGCGCTGCCCGTCGCAGTCACACTAAAAGTCGCTGAATTTCCTTGCGCTACGCTGATACTTTGCGGCTGATTGGTGATAACTGGAGCCGAAGAACCGGTGTAAGTGATTTTATAAACAGCGCTATTACTTCGAGATAAAAAATATAAATTACCATCTGTTCCCGTCACAATAGATACAGGATTTCCTGCGATACTGCTGGCAAAATTAGCTCGCGTAGCAGTGCTTCCGCTCAAAGTCAACAAATCAATCCAATTGCTGCAATAATCAATATAGAAATATTTTCCAATATAAGAAGCTGGATAATTGGTAGCAACCGGATTAAAAAAGGTACCGCCCGTAATCGCGCAGCCTACGCCACCGCCAGAACCGTGTCCATAGGAGTAGACTGGATTAGTGAAAGCAGGATTGGTACTGGTTCCCTCTGCCGTGGGCCAACCGAAATTTTTTCCACCCGTCGTCGCGTCGTTAATTTCTTCCCAAGCATTTTGACCTACGTCATTTACAAATAATTTTCCCGTGCCGGGTTGAAACGTAAGCGTGTAAGGATTTCTCAAACCGTACGACCAGACTCTCAATTTTTGAGCACTACCGCTGGTGTAAGGATTTCCGGTCGGAACCGAGCCATCTGAATTAATACGCAACACTTTTCCATGATAGGTATCCAGATTTTGGGCGTGCGCTGTATTCGCATTTTCTCCAATCCCGATATATAATTTCCCGTCGGGTCCAAACTGCATCGTGCCGCCGTTATGATTGGTCGCTCCGCTGAGTGGGTCAAGATTTAACAGCACCACTTCACTACCGGCTACTGCTACATCACCATTGGCGGTGAAGCGACTGATGCGATTATTTGCAGCAGATGATAAAGTGTAATATAAGTAAATATAATTATTGGTGCTAAAATTAGGGTCGAATGCAATACCCAGCAAGCCGCGCTCGCCCGAAGAATTTACAGTCAAACTGATAAACGGCGTTGGCAACAAAGCACCATTTTTGATAATGCGTAACTGCCCGTTTTGCTGCGCCACAAAAATACGTCCATCCGGCGCGAACGCCATCACGGTTGGATTGCTAATGCCATTTGCCACTTGCACTTGACTAAATCCCGTCGGATAAGCCTGGGCTTGCATTTTTACATTCAACAACAAAAACGAAAAGGCGACAAGCGCCAGTTGAAATGTTTTTTTCCAATAAAAAGCGTGAGATTTTGTACACACATTCATACTA
>CAZJXN010000050.1:0-32059 GCA_964549655.1 uncultured Saprospiraceae bacterium | reverse complement strand
AAACTGCTTACTGCAAACTGCCTACTGCAAACTGCAAACTAAATATGAGTCGGTCGAAATTATTTTTATCAAAATTTGCTAAGTTCTTTCCCTACCTGCTGGTGTTGGGGGTAGTGGCTTCTATTAGTTTTTTATTTCCGGATAATTTGACGTTTAAATATCAATTTGAAAAAGGGAAAACATGGCGATATGAGGATTTGGTCGCGCCGTTTGATTTTGCGATTCAGAAAACGGAAGCGGAACTGAACGCTGAAACCAAGCAAATCAAAGCAGACTTTTCTCCATACTACGAATTGAATCCAGATATTCTCAAGCAGCAGAAAAAATTCTTCGCCGATGAATTTCAGCAACAATTAGAGTTGATTAAAAGTGATAATCAATTTCGAGAAGTGATGGGTCGCCCAGAGCGATATTCAAATTATGGAAATGGTTTTTTAGAGCGCATTTATCAGCAGGGTATTATTAAATTAGCCTCAGAACATCAGGGTAGGGGACAGGATTTTGTTATCAATGTGGTGGAAGGCAACACCACGCAGCAGCAAACGTTGGAATACTTTTTTTCGGTCGAATCTGCAAAGGTTTTAATGACAGACTCCCTGCCCTACAGCAATTTACAAGAACCAGATTTTTTATATCCGTTGTTGGAAAGCGCCATTGCACCCAATGTTTTTTACAGCCCGAAAATCACAAATAAGTTTTTAGGAAGTGTGTTGACATCCGTTTCCGCCACCAGAGGCATTGTAAAAAAAGGCGAGGTCATCGTGTTGCGTGGCAATGCTATCAACGACGAAATTCATCAAAAATTAATATCTTTAAAATCACAATACGAGCAGAACGTATCGGCTCGGCACTCCAGATGGGTGGTATTTGGCGGTTATTTTTTGCTTACGTTGTTGATTGTCGGCATTTTCGCACTGTACTTGTCCATGTTTGCCAATGCCGTTTTTAAAAAGCCAAAAGAATTATTTTTCATTTTGTCATGGTTGGTGATTTACGGTTATTTAGTGTATGTGGTCGAGCATACCGACGCTTTGAGTTCGTATATGATACCTTTTTGTATTGTACCGATAGTTATTAATACCTTTTATAATAATCAGCTTGCATTCTTTACACATATTAATGTCGTCTTGATTGCCAGTTTTTTATCTTCGCTTGGATATGAATTCACATTATTACAAATATTAGCGGGAATTGTCGTGTTGTTGAGTAATATTGATAATCGGAATTGGTCTCGCTTTTTTCTGTCTATGCTCAATATTTTTCTCACGTATGCGCTGGCGTTTTTCGCGCTGTCGCTGGTGCAGGAAGGCAGTTTCTACGTAGAAGATTGGTCGGTTTATACCTATATTTTTATTAATGCGTTTCTCACAATGTTGGCGTATCCGCTCATTCCGTTGTTGGAACGGCTGTTTCGATTTGTTTCGCCTATTACTTTAATGGAATTATCCGATACGAATCGTCCGCTCTTGCGAGAATTAGGAATTAAAGCACCTGGCACCTTTCAACATTCTTTACAAGTGGCAAATATGGCAGAAGCCGCCGCCCGAAAAATTCATGCCGACCCACTTTTGGTGAAAACGGGTGCGCTGTATCACGACATTGGTAAAATGACGAATCCGAGCTTTTATATTGAAAATCAAGGCAATAGAAATCCGCACGCAGGAAAAACAGATATCGAAAGTGCGCAGATGATTATCGGGCACGTGCAAGAAGGAATGCAAATTGCTAAAAAACATCGCCTGCCTACTATTCTAATTGACTTCATTCGTACCCATCATGGCACCACGCGGGTAGAATATTTTTACCGTCATTATAAAAATGAACACCCTGAGGAAATCGTAGAGGAGACCCCTTTTCGATATTCGGGACCAAAGCCGCGCACCAAAGAGCAAACTATTTTGATGATGGCAGATTCGATAGAAGCCGCTTGTAAAAGCCTGAAACAACCAACCGAAGCAATGATAGATGAAACGATTGAAAAGATTATAGCCGGTAAAATTGCACAGGAACAAATGCAGGATTCTCGACTAACTTTCAGAGAGTTGGAATTATGTAAAAAAGAATTTAAAAAAGTAATGAAATCGGTGCATCACGCACGTATTGAATACCCGACTTTGGAGGCTTAACAATGCCAAAAACCTATAAGGTTTATAGAAACCTTATAGGTTTGCTCAGACGTTTATTTCTTTGGCGCTTTTTTCGGCGTGACAATCACAATCATGCGGCGACCTTCCAGCTTTGGCAAGGCTTCTGGCGCACCCACATCTTCTAATTCTTTCAAAAATTTCAAAAGAAGCAACTCTCCTCTATCTTTGAATACAATCGCACGTCCTTTGAATTGTACATAAGCTTTCACCTTTGCACCTTCTTCCAAAAACTCACGAGCGTGACGAGATTTGAATTCAAAATCGTGGTCATCGGTATTTGGACCAAAGCGGATTTCTTTTAGAACCGTTTTGGCAGTTTTTGCCTTAAGTTCTTTATCTTTCTTACGCTTATCGTATAAAAATTTATTGTAATCGGTGATACGCACCACAGGCGGGACGGCGTTCGGAGAGATTTCCACCACGTCTAATTCCATTCGCTCTGCCCATTCGCGCACTTTGCGGGTGGGATACACGCCGGCGGCTACTTCCTGACCGACTGCATTGCTTACTACTTCAAGATTTTCCCCTACCAGACGCACTTCCGGTACCCGGATTTGGTCGTTGATTCTGTTTTGAGCTTCTTGTGGTACTTGGCGGCTAAAATCCCGCTTAAAAAAAGGTCTCTTTGCCAAATGTTGATTTTTTTCTTAAAAAATAAAATGTCTGTAATCGCAAATGCGAAAATATTAAAAAAAGTTCGGTTTTAGCTATAAAATTTTAACAATCTGTTTAGGTGTGGCACATTTTGGAAATGCGCCACACCTATCCACAAAAAAATACACCCGCCGCAACGACAGGTGTATTCTTTCGTATGATATTTATCTTAATCTTCCACGTTCGTATTCACTTCTTTCGCTACGGTAACATTCAAACCATCTTTCTCTTCATTCATCGTAGCTTCCAGCAGACTTCCCTCCGTTGGCGTTTCATTCAAAATATACTCTGCCAATGGATCTTCCAAGTATTTTTGAATCGCACGATGCAACGGACGCGCGCCGAATTGCGGGTCAAATCCTTTTTCTGCCAAGAATTTCTTCGCATCTTCCGTAAGCGCGAGTTTGTAATTCATGCCTTCCAAGCGCTTGAATACATCCTTGAGCGTAATATCAATGATGCGGAAGATTTCTTCCTGACCCAAGCTATTAAAAATAACGATATCATCAATTCGGTTCAAAAATTCTGGCGAGAAGGTGCGCTTCAACGCGTTTTGGATAACCGTTTTAGAATTCTCCTCGGCTGCTTCCTGCCGCGATTTTGTTGCAAAACCTACGCCCTGACCAAAGTCTTTTAGTTGGCGAACGCCAATATTGGAAGTCATGATGATAAGCGTATTTTTGAAGTCCACTCTGCGTCCTAAGCTGTCCGTGAGTTGACCGTCATCTAATACTTGCAGCAAGATATTATACACGTCAGGATGCGCTTTTTCGATTTCATCCAACAGGATAACCGAGTAAGGTTTCCGACGTACTTTTTCTGTCAACTGACCGCCTTCTTCGTAACCCACATAGCCCGGAGGCGCACCAATCAAGCGGCTCACAGAGAATTTCTCCATGTACTCGCTCATGTCAATCCGAATCAAGGCATCTTCCGAGTCAAATAAATAACGAGACAACGCTTTTGCCATTTCCGTTTTACCCACACCCGTTGGACCCAAGAAAATAAAGGAACCAATTGGCTTGCTCGCATCTTTCAAACCCACGCGGTTGCGCTGAATGGCTTTCACCACTTTAGCAATCGCTTCGTCCTGACCGATGATGACGCGCTGCATATCTTGTCCCATGTGTACCAGCTTCTTGCTCTCGCTCTGCGCTACGCGCTTCACGGGGATGCCCGTCATCATGGAAACCACTTCTGCAATATCTTCTTCCGTCACCGGATAACGCTTGGTTTTCGCTTCTTCTTCCCACTGCACTTTTGCAAATTCAAGCTGCCGCGTCAGTTTGGATTCCTTATCACGCAAATCAGCAGCTTTTTCGTATTGCTGATTTTTAACCGCTTGATTCTTATTCTCTTTCAGGTCTTCAATCTGCTTTTCCAGTTCCTCGATGTGTTTTGGAACGTGGATATTTTTCAAGTGAACGCGTGCGCCTACTTCGTCCATCACGTCAATGGCTTTGTCTGGCAAGAAACGGTCACTGATGTAACGGTCGCTCAATTTCACACAAGCTTTAATTGCCTCTTCGTCATACACGACGTTGTGAAACTCTTCGTATTTCGGACGGATATTGTGCAAAATATGTACGGCTTCCTCCGCAGAAGGTGGCTCTACCATTACTTTTTGGAAACGACGATCCAGTGCGCCATCTTTTTCAATATACTGCCGATATTCATCTAAGGTAGAAGCGCCAATGCACTGAAGTTCCCCACGAGCTAATGCCGGTTTGAAAATATTCGACGCATCGAGCGAACCCGTCGCACCACCTGCACCAACAATGGTATGAATTTCATCAATAAACAAAATCACATCCCGCGACTTCTCCAACTCATTCATAATCGCTTTCATCCGCTCTTCGAACTGACCACGATACTTGGTACCAGCCACCAAAGCAGCTAAATCCAGCATTACAATTCGTTTGTTGAAAAGGGTACGCGACACCTTGCGTTGAATGATGCGCAATGCCAAGCCTTCTACAATCGCCGTTTTACCTACACCTGGCTCTCCGATGAGAATGGGGTTGTTTTTCTTGCGACGGCTGAGAATTTGCGATACGCGCTCAATTTCCGTTTCCCGACCGATGATAGGGTCGAGGCGGTCTTCTTCGGCGAGTTTGGTAATATCCCGACCAAAATTATCGAGTACCGGTGTGCGCGATTTGGCGTTGCCTTTGCGCTGTTGGTAGCGACCGCTTTGGCTTTCTTCTTCTTCGTAAGGGTCATCTTGGTCAGAGGGTGCCTGCATGTAAGGGTCGGTCTTTGTCTTGCTGGCGCCGGTGGCGGTAAAGTCTTGTTCGTACTTTACGTATTCCAGTTCGGCTTTGTAAATCTCGTAATCCACATCAAACTGCTGTAAGATTTTAGAAACCGGATTGTCTTTATGTTTTAAAATAGACAAAATGACATGCTCCGGGTTTACTTCTTCGTTCTTTAGCATCTTTGCTTCCAGTACGGTTACTTTCAATACTTTCTCTGCTTGTTTATTGAAAGGCATCCCGCCAATGTTGAGTTCTGCGTTGTTGCCGGGTACGCGTTGTACTGCCTCTTCAACGGACTGGCGCAGGTCGTCTTCATCTACATCCAACGAGTCTAAAACCTTTACTGCGAGGCTTGCTTTTTCAAGCATAATGCCCAACAGCAGGTGCTCGGTGCCGATGAAGTCGTGCCCCAGCCGGATAGCCTCTTCCCGGCTTTTATTGAGGATTTGCTTGACTTTCGGTGAAAACTTTCCGTTATTCATATTTTAAATTTCTTCCGGTATGTTAAATTCCTACAAACAATATTAGTAGTAATTTTTTAAGAAAACAACCTTTGTCTCCATTTTAAAAAATTGAAAAAAAATTTGCCAATTTAAAAGGGGTAAGCGGTTGTACTTTAGCATCTAAAAGACAAGGATAATCAAAAACCATTCCAAAAAAATAAGGGACCTTCGGGTTGCTTCTCAAAATAAAATACGCTAATCGTATTAGATAACAAAATTTGGCGGGCAAGGTTTAGCACGGTGATTGGTGATTTGTTAATTGTTATTGGGCACGTACCAACCACATCACAAATCACAACTCCCGTTTCAAAATCCCGTCTCCCATTTCTCAAATCACCACTCCCAAATAACAAATAATGGATAACTATTTTAAAAATTAGGTAAGCTTCAACGGAATTGATACTTTTGCGTTTATTGTGAAATAGAAATCCAGATTAACCATATGAAGTATTCTGTTGATAAAC
Organism: uncultured Saprospiraceae bacterium; assembly: GCA_964549655.1. Classification (GTDB taxonomy): domain Bacteria; phylum Bacteroidota; class Bacteroidia; order Chitinophagales; family Saprospiraceae; genus JADJNW01. The sequence continues at coordinate 26,033 of CAZJXN010000050.1, read as the reverse complement.
AAGACCGGTACACGGTTTTTCAAATTCAGGAGGAGAACCTGAATTCCATAATTGCTCCCAATTTAAAGTCCGAATTCGTGATTCTTTCCAATGAAGGAGTTAGCAATTTGATTTTAGATTTGTCGCAAGTCGCCTACGTAGACTCCTCTGGGCTGAGTGCCATTTTGACTGCCGACCGTTTATGGAAGCAATTGGGTTCGTTTATTCTCACCGGTATCCATAATGAGAACATTGATAAACTCATCAAAATTTCTAAGTTGGATAGTATTTTGACTATCGTTCCGACGGTGGAAGAGTCTGTCGAATTTGTGCTCATGGAGGAAGTAGAGCGCGAGTTGAACTTGGAAGGGGAGGAGAATTAACAAAGATGCCAGATTATTAGATGCTAGACGTGACGCGCGGTGACGAATGGCGAGACCAAATGGTGGACTTTTTAATTCCGTATTTATTCATCACGGTCTGATTCTTTATGCGGACTGCTGATATTTTTTTATGAAATTTGAATTGACCCTACTGGGCACGGGTGCTGCAATGCCAATGCCGGGGCGTTTTACCTCTGCGCAAGTGCTGAATGTGAATGATAGCCTCTGTCTAATTGATTGCGGTGAAGGAACGCAGATGCGACTGACAGAATATCAGGTGCGGCGGAGCAGAATCGGACAAATTTTCATTAGCCATTTGCATGGCGACCATTTTTATGGTTTAATGGGTTTGCTCACGTCTTTCGCGCTCAATGACCGACAACAACCGCTCGATGTTTTCTCGCCGCCGGGCTTGCAAGAAATTATTAACGTCATGCTCCATTATCAAGGCAGCGGCGCGATTTCTTATCCAATTACCTTTCACCAAGTGGATACCACCAAGCATCAGCTTCTTTTTGAAAACCAACATATCGAAGTTTTTTCTATTCCATTACAGCATCGCATTCCGACGACCGGCTATCTGATTCGAGAAAAACAGCGTCCAAGTAATATCTTACCAGAGAAAATTACAGCTTATAATATTCCTGTTTCTTCAATCAAAGACATTAAAAACGGTGCTGATTTTCAATTATCAGACGGAACCATCATTTCAAATAGCGAACTCACGACTGCACCGCCGCCGCCACGCGCGTACGCCTACTGCTCCGATACGATGTATAAGCCTGATATTGTGCCAATTATAAAAGGAGTGGATATTTTATACCATGAAGCCACCTACTTGCATTCCGATGAGGCGATTGCCATCCAAAATGGGCACGCGACCGCCCTTCAAGCCGCGATGATTGCGAAAGCAGCGAATGTGGAAAAATTAGTGATTGGGCATTTTTCGGCGCGTTACAAAGAGGCGCAATTATTTGAACAAGAAGCCCGTACGATTTTTCCAAGTACGATAGGTGGGGCGGATGGAATGGTGATAGACGTGCCGTTTAAAAAAGACAATAGACAATAGACTCAAAAAATCTAAAATCTAATGTCTAATATCTAACGTCTTAAATCAAGCCAACTTCGCCAAATCCCGAATCAAAATACTGCGGCGATTAAAATAAATCAGATTCGATTTTTTCAAATCATTCATCACGGACGTGACGGTTTGGCGGGACGTGCCAGTTAGGTTAGCAATATCTTGTTGGGTATAACAATGTTTGATGAGTAATTCATAGCCAATGCGCTTGCCTTGCTTGGAAGCAGAATCCCGTAGAAAATCAATAATACGCTCCCGTGCATCTTTAAACATCAACGCTTCCAGGCGGTCTTCCACGCGGCGCAAACGACTGCCAATCATCGCTATTACATTGAGCATCAAGCGGTTATTGCCTTCCATCAGTCGGTTGAAGTCTTTTATATCAATCCGATAGATATGCGTTTCTTCCATTGCCTGCGCAAAATCTTGCCGCTTCAGCTCACCTGCCAAGGACAGTTCTCCAAATATTGCCATCGGATACAAGATATGCTTGATGACCTCCCGCTCGTCGGCGGCTTGGTTGCTTATTTTCATAATCCCTTTCATCAGCACAAAGATAGCATCCGAAGCCTCTCCGCTTTTGAATACAAGGGCATTTTTCTTTACGACTTTGTGTTCGGCGATGCCTTCTAATTGGCGTAACTCGCTCTCACTTAAATCTTTAAATAACGGCAGATGGCGCAGAAAACTAATTGCATTGGCTTTAAATGCTTTCATAAGAATTGGCTTTATATTCCAAACTATTCTTTCACACTACAAAAATGCAACATTCCATTGCTAAAAAAAAGGACAAAAAATAAGGTTTGTCTAAGATTGTCATTTTATATAAATTAATTAAAATGCTGAATTCCAATATATTATATTTGCTTAAAACTGAATTTTGTTTTAAAGCTGCAAATATTCTAACAAACCATATTTGAAAAAAAGAATAGAAAGCTACAACTTGAACCCTAAAAATCCAGCATCCAGTATTTAGTATCCAGCATCTGGCATCTTTTTATCTGGCATCTGGCATCTACAGAAATGCTCGACCGCAAAATCATCCACATTGACATGGACGCTTTCTACGCCTCCGTAGAGCAGCGCGACCACCCGGAATTGCAGGGAAAACCGCTCGCTGTGGGCTATGCAGGTGCGCGTGGCGTGGTGGCTTCGGCGAGTTATGAGGCACGGAAATTCGGGGTGCGCTCGGCAATGCCAAGTTCGACGGCGCGGCGGCTTTGCCCTGATTTGCTGTTTGTAAAAGCTCGTTTTGAGGTGTACGGGCAAGTATCGCGGCAGATTCGGGATATTTTTTACGACTTTACAGATTTGGTAGAACCGCTTTCGCTGGACGAAGCCTATTTGGATATTACAGAAAATAAAAAAGGGATGAAATCTGCCACGCTTGTGGCGGAAGAAATTCGGCGTCGCATTCAAGAAGAGACGCAATTGACGGCTTCTGCTGGCGTTTCCTTCAATAAATTTTTGGCAAAAATGGCATCTGATATTAACAAACCCAATGGTATTAAAGTCATCACGCCGCCCGAAGCAATTGCTTTTTTGGAGGCATTGCCCATTGAAAAATTTCATGGTGTAGGCAGAGTCACTGCGGAAAAAATGAAGCGCATTGGCATTGTAACTGGAGCAGATTTGAAAAATTTTACAGAAATAGAATTAGTCCAACGTTTTGGAAAAGTAGGCGCGCATTATTTTAGAATCGTACGAGCCGACGACCAGCGTCCGGTGAATCCCAACCGCATTCGCAAGTCTATTGGTGCCGAACGTACGTTCTCAGAGGATTTGGTGGAGATAGACGAAATGAAGGAAAAACTCACGTACCTCGCTGGTGTGGTATTTGAATATATGAAAAAAACGGATAACTTCGGTCGAACCATCACCTTAAAAATCAAATCCGCCGATTTTAAAACCAGTACGCGCAGCAAAACGTTTGGTACAGAAGTGACGGATTTGGAAAACTTGGTCGCTATTTCACATGAATTGTTGGAGGAGAATCGGGAAGAGATTGAGGCGGTGCGGTTGTTGGGAATTTCTGTTTCTAATTTGCAAAAAGAGCAGACGGAAGGGGTACAATTGCGGTTGGAGTTTCTTTGACAGGATTTACAAAATTTAAAGGATATCTAAAATCTGGGTTGAAATTATACTTCAATTCGCTTAACTTTGCGCCCAGCTTTTACCAAAATAGATAGAACAATGAATAAGAAAATTGATATAAAAATTGGCATCATCGCCTTGATTATAATCGTTGCCGCACTCAGCAGATTGTTGCCACATCCTTACAACTTCACGCCAATTGGTGCGATGGGCTTGTTTGGTGCCGCGTATTTCAGCCAGCGTTATTTGGCGTTTCTCGTGCCGTTTGCAGCCATGTGGGTGAGTGATTTGATACTGAACAATGTGGTCTATGCCAAAATGTATCCTGAATTTTATACTGGTTTTCAATGGTGGGGGAGTGCGCCTGTGTACTTTAGTTTTGCGCTCATCGTGTTGCTCGGTTTTGTGTTGTTGCGAAAAGTGCGGCTCGTTACTGTTGCTGCATCCAGCATTTCGGCATCGGTGCTATTTTTTTTGATTACGAATTTTTCGGTTTGGTTAAATAACCCAATTTTTCCACAAAATGCCGTTGGATTGATGAGTTCTTACGCGGCGGGTTTACCTTTCTTCTGGAATACGGTGGCGGGCGATTTATTTTATTGTGGTGTACTTTTTGGTGCGTTTGAGTTAGCGAAAGCGCGTTTTCCAAAATTACAAAGAGCCTAAAAATGCCAGCTCCCAATTCGGAAGCACCTTTAAAAGAAGGCGTGGATTATTACATGGAAAATGGACTGTTCGTACTCACCGCGCATTACCTTGAAAAGCGGGGCTATTGTTGCAAAAATGACTGTCGGCATTGTCCGTATGGGTTTAAAAAATGGACAGGAGAAGATTCAAGCAATACAGTTGAGGAACAAAGAGAAACTTAAATAGATAGGTTTGTGTTTTTCATGAAAAGAGCAATTTATGTCAAGTGTGCAGATTCTCAATGAGATAGCAAAGTTATCACTGGTCGAAAGACTTCGGGTAGTAGAAGTAGTGTTGCATAATATTAGAGAACAGGAAGAAAAATCAAGCCTTCAACTTTCAGAAGCTGCTCATGTATTGTTGAATGATTATTTAAAGGATGAAGAACTGACTGAATTTACTGCAATAGACCACGAAGATTTTTATGAAGCGAAGTGAAATATAATTAATGTGCCGATATGCTAATTTGTCAATATGCTGATAACCCAATGTAATTAATAAATTTAAAAATAAATAACATCGGATATTTAAGGTAAATTATTTAGAATGACTTTGACGATTATTTCAAGAGTCTAATAAATTTTATGTTTTTATCTAATCCGCACATTCCAATATTCCCCGTCAACGGCAGCCGAGCATTCCAATATTCCAACTTTTCTCCTTAAACTTGCACCCAATAATTTTGACCAATACCAATGAATATTTCCTTAGTCATTCCAGCATTAGACGAAGAAGAGTCGCTGCCTGAGCTTGAAGCGTGGATTCGCCGCGTGATGGATGCGCATGGTTTTTCCTATGAAGTTATTTTTATAGATGATGGCAGTAAAGATAAAACGTGGCAAGTCATTGAGCAATTGTCGCAACAAAATCCGAATATAAAAGGCATTAAATTTCGTCGGAATTACGGAAAATCTCCAGCGTTAAACGAAGGTTTCCGCGCCGCGCAAGGCGATGTGGTCATCACGATGGACGCTGATTTGCAAGATAGCCCGGATGAAATTCCAGAATTGTATCGAATGATTAAAGAGGATGGTTTTGATATGGTATCGGGCTGGAAAAAGAAGCGCCTCGACCCAGTGCTGACCAAAAATCTGCCGAGTAAATTCTATAATTGGACGGCTCGCCGTATGACTGGTATTAAGTTGCACGACTTTAATTGTGGTTTGAAATCTTACAAAAATAGCGTCGTAAAAAACATCGAAGTCTATGGCGATATGCACCGCTACATTCCCGTGCTGGCGAAGTGGGCAGGTTTCAAAAAAATAGGCGAAAAAGTAGTGCAACACCAAGAGCGCAAATACGGTGTGACGAAATTTGGACTGGAACGCTTTATTCGCGGACCATTGGATTTGATGACGGTGGTTTTTATTTCTAAATTCGGCAAGCGACCGATGCACTTGTTTGGAATGTTGGGTGTTGTGTTTTTCCTTATCGGCTTCTTTATATTGGCTTATTTGAGCATCGCCAAAATGATTTATCTGAAATACGGTATCACTGACTTGCCTGTTTTTTATCTTGGAATGCTCACGCTTATCATTGGTACACAACTCTTTATGACTGGATTTTTAGCAGAACTAATTACCAGAAATTCGCCCGACCGAAATCAATATGTGGTGGAAAAGAGAATTTAAAGTGTTTCCCACAGATTTCGTGTATGGCGCAGATTTTTTCACGCAAAGGCGCAAAGACGCAGTTCTGCGCTCGTCACTTGGTCTCTTTTTCTCTTGGTCGCTCGTTATTTTTCATTTTTTAATTGCTTCCCCTCCAGCCACTGTCCACCGAGATACGCCTTTTGCAAAGAAATAGCAATGGATTTTAACTGTGATTTTTTGCCTTGCACGTCCTGTTTATACGTTTTCTCGAATGCTTTTACCAGACCGATTTCTTTGGCGTACCACTCTTTCATCTCCTGCACATCGTCCAAACCAGCAGTCGTTCTTTGCACAAACCGATACGACACCACCAGACAATTCGCAAAATTCCGCAGCGGCGTTTCCGCAGAGACAAAACCTTCTACCATCGCTTCACAAAACAAAGAGCCAACTTCTTGCTTCGTGCCCTCGCGCAACAAAGTGTACCGAACCGTATCCCGATACGTGCGATTGGCAATTACAGTAGGTGGCAACAAAACAATTGGCTCATCAAGTAACAACTCCCGCTTATCAGAGAATCGAAATAATACAACTTGAAAGCCTCTATCATCCTGTACCTCAAAACGACTGCTGCCTGTACTTGCTACCCGATTGATTACCAATTGCTTGCGCAAATCAGATTGGCTATAAGCAATAATAAACGGAGGTGTCTCCGGCTGCATCATATTTTGAAAAAACAAAGAATCGCCGTTCTGGACAGGTAGATAAGGCGCAATGGCAATGTCCTGCTGTGCTTGCAAGACATTGCCAAAGAATGCAAAAACGAGTCCGATAAGTATTTTTTTCATCGGAAACTGATTAGCTCAATCTCGAAAATAATTGGCGAATCACCAGGAATATTGTTCGAGCCAAACCTACCATAGCCCCATCCCGAAGGAAGGAAAAATTTGCCTTTGCCACCCGGTTTTAATAATGGAACTGCAACCTGCCAACCAGCAACAACATTTTGTAATGACAACTGGAGAGGTTCATTTTCTATACTTTTGTCAAAAACAGTTCCATCCAACAAAGAACCTTTGTATTTTACTTTCACGATAGAACCCGCATTCGGATTGTCGCCTGTGCCCGGCGTTTCGATAATGTAATAAATACCCGACGTGTGTTTTTCCGCCGTCAGGTTATTGGCTTTTAAATAGTTCCGTATATTTTCATCGTCAATGTCTGACTGCAAGCGTTGGTCATCACAGGCAAGCACCGTCAGGACAGCAAATGAAGCAAGTAAAAAGAATTTTTTCATAATCGTATTTTTTGCAAAACGCAAAGTTAGACAATCCCGCTGTCTCTACACAAAAAAACAGTAGTGACTGTCTGACATCTGGCATCTTTTTAAAGTTTGATGTTTCTTGTTTGATGTTTGACGTTACACACTGGGCGTTGACCGTTTGAGGTTAAGATTAAGGATGAGGTTAGGAGGAGTACACGTTCTGGTCTGGCATCTCCCAATCTGGCATCTGGCATCTACTTATTCAATTTTTCTCTTAAATTTGAAGCCTATTTTACAATACAAAAAACAAAACCAATGAAAGACCTCTGCGTATTTCTCGATGCCGGGCACGGCGCTTTGGATAAAAGTGGCAATTATGTAACGGCTCCCAGCAAGCAATTTGAGCACACGCGCGGCACGTTTCACAAAGGACGCTGGTTTTATGAAGGCGTGTGGAATCGAGCGCTCACCAATCGCGTGGCACAAAAATTGTGGAATTTGAACATTTCCTTTGTCATTGTCAGCCATGAATATTTGGATAATTCGCTGTCGTCGCGCACCGAATACGCCAATTGGTATCACCGCAATTACAAACAGGGCATTTATATTTCTAATCACTCCAACGCATCGGGTGTAGGTGCGCGGGGTTTTGAAATTTATACTATGCCTGGAAAATCCAAATCGGATGAAGTAGCGGATCTGCACTGGAACAATGTAAAAACGCTTTTTGATAACGAAATTAGCTATCGCCCCGAGATGAGCGATGGCGATGTAGACCGAGAGCGTAATTTTCAAGTACTGCGGGAGTCTGCCATGCCTGCCATTTTGATTGAACATTTGTTTTTTGACCAATATGATGATGCCGAATTTTTGATGCGGGATTGGACGATTGAGCGATTTGCAGAGGCGCAGGTGCGCACGATTATTCAGTGGTTTAATGCGGCGTAGCACAGCCTTAAGGCTGTGTTGCGTCACGCAGCCTTAAGGCTGCGCTACAAAGCTACAAAGCAAACAAAATGACCAACAAAGAAATAGCCCGCGCTTTTCGAGAACTCGGCGATTTGATGGAATTACACGGCGAAAATACATTCAAAATCCGCTCGTATCAGAACGCCTACCTGACTTTGCGCAAGCTCGAAACGCCTTTGTCGGAGATGAGCGCAAAAGATTTAGACGACATAAAAGGCGTAGGCAGCGCCATTGCCGGCAAAATTCGCGAATTGCTGCAAGTGGGCAAGATACAATTACTCGAAAAATACAAAGCCGTAACCCCGCCCGGTGTAGTAGAAATGATGGACATTGACGGTTTCGGGCCGAAAAAAGTATTCACGGTGTGGAAAGACCTTGGCGTGGAAAGTGTCGGCGAATTGCTCTACGCGGTCAACGAAAATCGGCTCATCGAACTCAAAGGTTTTGGTAAAAAAACGCAGGACGCACTCCAACAAAAATTAGAATATTACCAACGGTCGAAGGATAAATTCCATTACGCTACGCTCGAAGCGGAAGCTATTGATATAATAAAATATTTACAAAAAAAATTGCCGAGTGCTGTTATAAGCGGCACAGGAGCTTTGCGCCGCTGTGCAAATGTGGTGGATGGTATCGAAATTATAATTGCAATAGAAAGTGATATAAATTCCATTTTTGATAATAAAATATTGACCTTAAAAAATAAGGAAGAAGATATAATTACAGCACTCACCGAAAATACCTATCCAGTCACTATTTACACTTGCAAACCTTCGGAATTTGGCTCTACATTATTTCAAACCACCGCCGCGCCTGATTTTTTAGCCGCTTTTAATAAACAATTTTCAAATATTGATATCAATAATTTACCAAACGAACAAGCCGTTTTTACAAAATTAAACCTATCTTACATCGAACCCGAATTGCGCGAAAGCGGTGACATTTTACAAAAAGCCATTCAAAATCAACTCCCAAAATTAGTAGAAGAGAAAGACATTATTGGCGTTCTACACACGCACACCACGTACAGCGACGGCTTGCACACCTTGCACGAAATGGTAGCATACGCACACAAACGCGGCTACGCGTACATCGGCATCACCGACCACTCCAAAGCAGCTTTTTATGCAAATGGTTTACAAGTAGAACGCTTATTACAACAATGGGCTGAAATTGATACATTAAATAAAGAACTCGCTCCGTTTCGTATTTTTAAAGGCATCGAAAGTGATATTCTAAATGATGGCTCGCTTGATTATGAAGAATCCATTTTAAAACAATTCGACTTTATTATAGCATCTGTCCATAGTAATCTGAGAATGGACAAGGAGAAAGCGACCCGCCGACTGATTACAGCGATTGAAAATCCTTACACCACTATTTTAGGACATCCAACTGGACGCTTGTTACTTTCCAGAGAAGGGTATTCTATTGACCATCAGCAAGTTATTGATGCTTGTGCTGCAAATGGGGTAGCAATTGAATTAAACGCCAATCCGTATCGGCTCGACCTCGACTGGACTTGGATTCCGTATGCATTAGAAAAAGGGGTGAAAATTGCTATCAATCCAGATGCGCACAGCCGCGAGGGCATTCACGATATTCATTACGGCACATTGTCGGCACGAAAAGGTGGGCTGACGGCAGCCATGTGTGTGAATCATTTATCTGTCGAAGCCTTTGCAAGTTTTATTCAACAAAAGAAAAGCAATTCGTAAATTGGAAGTGTTTTGTAATAACAAACGCTTTGCGACCTCTGCGCCTCTGCGGTTAATAAAATGTGCTGAGGGCTGTAAGAAGTGCAAAATCTGCGGGAAAATTTAAACCCTAAACCGGAATACCATGAAGCACATTTTCGTTGCGGCTACGGGGCAGCACGTCGGCAAAACGACCTCCACACTTGGGTTGGTTGTGAATTTGTATGACAAAGGCTTCAAGGTAGGTTACTGCAAACCAGTGGGACAAAAATTTGAGGATATTGATGGCTTAATTGCCGATAAAGACGCGGTGTTGTTTTCTAATTTTTTGCATTTTAGTATGAATCCTGATTTGCATAGTCCAGTTATAATTGGTCCGGGCGTGACCAAACGATATTTGGAAGATAAAACGCAATTTGATTTTGAACGGCGCATTTTAGACGCTGCATATCAATTAGAAAATGAATATGATTTGGTCGTATATGAAGGTACAGGACATCCTGGAGTGGGTACGGTGGTGGATTTATCAAATGCAAAAGTGGCTAAAATGCTGGGTTGTGGCGTAGTGATGATTGTAGAAGGCGGCATTGGCAATACAATTGACCGGCTGGAAATGAGTTTGGCTTTGTTTAGACAGGAGAATGTGCCGATTCTGGGTGTAATTGTGAATAAAGTATATGTAGAAAAAAAAGAAGAAATCGAATATTATTTACAAAAATGGTTAACTGCTAAAGGTATTCCATTACTTGGTGTGCTACCTTATGATAAATCGCTCTCCTTTCCTATCATGGAAACCATCAATCAAGCAGTGGACGGCACGGTGGTACTAAATGAAAACTGCTTGGGCAATCGAGTAGAGGAAATTGTGGCGGGTTCCTTGATTGACGTAGAAGAATTTACAACCTTTAAAAATATTTTATTAGTCGTAAGTTATCGCCGTTTGGATGAAGCGATGTATAAAATTGAAGAAATTCAGCGCTTGAAAGACTTGCCGACTTCCCCATTGTCGGGGGTGATTGTCACCAGCGAAGGGCGGCATCCGCACGGCGTGGAACGCACGGATTTTACCAATCAATATTTGCTTGACAATCGTATTCCAGTGATTAACACCACTTTAGATACCTACGGTTCTGTGGTGAAAATCAGTCGTATTGAAGTAAAAATCAATAACAAAACCCCTTGGAAAATCAAACGAGCCGAGGAACTCATCCGCGCCCACGTGGATATGGACGCTTTGTTAGCGAAATTAGATTTAAAAGTAAAATTGTGAATGGTAATTGGTGATTTGGGAGACGTGATTCCCGTTTCACAAATCGCATTTCACTATTCACCATTCACAAATCGCATTTAAGCAGGCAAATTATCATACACATCCATCACCACTTTCACAGCTTCTGATGAGTCATTCAATAATTGCATTTCAGCCGCGTTGAGCTTCACTTCCAGCACTTGTTTGATGCCTGTTTTGCCCAATTTTACTGGCACACCTACGAAGTTATTGTGAATGCCATATTGTCCTTCCAAGCGTATGCAACAAGGGAAAATCCGATCTTCATCTTTTACAATCGCTTCTACCATTTGAGCCGCAGCCGCGCCTGGCGCATACCAAGCAGACGTACCCATCAACTTCACCAATTCTCCACCGCCTACTTTCGTACGCTCTACGATTTCATTCAATTTTTCTTCTGAAATTAATTCTGTAACTGGAATACCCGCCACCGTGGTGTAACGAGGCAGCGGCACCATCGTATCGCCGTGACCGCCCATGAGCAGTGCCTGAATATCTTTGGGAGAAACTTGCAACGCCTCCGCAATAAAAGCTCGATACCGCGCTGTATCCAAAATACCTGCCATACCAAATACCTTTGTAGAATCCAAACCCGAAGCCTTATAAGCGGCATATGTCATCACATCCAATGGATTGGAAACCACGATAATAATCGGATTCTTGGAATGCTGCATGATGGATTCCGTCACCGATTTTACAATCTTGGCGTTGATCGAAATTAAGTCGTCGCGACTCATGCCCGGCTTGCGTGGCACACCGGCGGTAATCACGACTACGTCCGAATTGGCGGTGTCGGCATAGTTCGTCGTACCGCGCAGGAACGTACTGTAATTATCAATCGGAGCCTGCTGCCACATATCCAGTGCTTTGCCGACTACCATGCCTTCTGCATTTGGAATATCCAGCAAGACCACTTCTTTTACAATATCTTTGTGCGCCAGTACATTGGCACACGTAGCGCCTACGTTTCCGGCACCGATAATCGTCACTTTACTCATAATGTTGGTTTAAAGGTTAATAGGAGGATAGGAGGATAAAAATGGAGGATAAGAGGATAGGATACAGACGTGGAGTTCATCCTATCCTCTTATCCTCCTATCTCCAAAAACGGTGCAAGTATAGCGTTTTTTCAACAACTTTGTTAGCTGAAAGACGAAAGAATTCCTACAAGAAGAAATCTTGTAATGTACATTTTTGTTAATTTCACATTCGCTTTGAGAAAACATTGCAAAAACGGAGCTCCATGCTGAAAATATACATTTTATTACTGGCAAGTGCAGTGCTAATGTTTCATTCTATATCGGCGCAACAATGCGGCACGGTTGGCGTGGAGGCGGAAGCGTTGACAGCGCGATTGCTGCAAAATAAAGCTCGGTTAGCAGCCGATCCTGTTCAATCTAGAAGTGCCCAATATGTGCCGATTCGATTTCATTTAGTGACCAAAACAGATGGCAGTGGCGGCATCCGACTGCGTAATATTTTAGAACAAATCTGTACATTGAATAAAGACTTTGCAACGACTGGCATTCAATTTTATACTAAAGATTCTATTAACGTTATAAAAAACGATATACTTTATACAAACCATTATAATAACCTGAATTTGATGGAACCTTATCGCGACCGTGGCGCTATTAATATATGGATGGTGGGCGATATTCAGGTTGGAAGCGATCCAAATGCAGTCGTGCTGGGTTATTACACGTATTCTCGGGATTGGTTGGTGGTTTTAAAAGAGGAAGTCGGTGCGCTTTCTTGCACCGTAGGTCATGAGATGGGACACTTTTTTGGCTTATTACATACGTTTCATGGATGGGATGCGGATCCTTGGAGTGCTACGAAACACGGCAACCCCGCGCCAGCATTATCTCCGGGCGGGATTTTTACCGAATATCAAAATGGCGAGAATTGTGATAGTGCCGGTGATTTCATCTGTGATACGCCGCCTGATTATAATTTCGGCGACTACTGGAGCGACTGTAATTATAACGGCGGTGCAAAAGACCCGACCGGAACTATTGTAAACCCAGCAGAAGTCAATTTTATGGGTTATTTCTTTTACTGTCAGCGTGGTATGTATGAATTTTCTCCTAATCAGCGCGATTTAATGTTCAGCGATGTAATGGCTACGAATCGAGCTTACATCCGACATGATTTTACGCCTGCTTATCTTCAGTTTAATGGAATGCCCATCTTGGAATTACCATTGGCTGGTGCAAATGTACCGTTTTACAATAACGTGGATTTACAGTGGTCGGAAGTAGAAGGTGCAACTCGATACTTAGTAGAAATAGATGTGTTACCTACTTTTACATCGGCTACTTTATTGAATTATATTACAACTACAAACACGATTAATTTAAATAAACTGGTGCCGAACGAAACGTATTATTGGCGCGTTCGCCCTTTTAATGAAAATTATACCTGTACGATATTTACATCCAGAAAAAGTTTTAAGACCAACAATATTGCTACTAAAATTAAGGAAATATCCCAATTGAATCAGTGGCGAGTGCATCCGAATCCCATAAATGCAGGTACTTCTCTATCTTTATTATTGGATGTAAATAAACAGTTTGAAGCAGAAGTACAATTGTGGAATCTAACGGGTCAAGTAATTCAATCTTGGGGTATCCAACAATTTAAAGCCGACCGGCAAAAACATAATTTTACATTAAAAAATATAGCAGCAGGTATCTATTTATTGACTCTTACGACAGGAATAGAGCGACAGGTTCAAAAAATTATTATTCAATAAATGCGTAACATGTATCAATTAGTAAGAATTGGTTTTATTGTACTATTTAGTATGATTATCCTATCATTTGCACAGGCGCAACAGCGCGCTTGGTGCGGCACTACGACCGAGCCATCAAAATGGACGGAAGACTACTTGCAAAATCGCAGCGCGTATCCCAAATCCAATGAAGTATTATACGTCCCCCTCACCATTCACCTCGTGGGTACGGATGCAGGCACAGGACATTTAGCAGTTAAGACGTTATTGGATGCGATTTGTAAATTAAATGAAGATTATGCTTCGTCGAATATCCAATTTTACATCTTTGGCAATATTCGTTACATCAATCGTACGTCTCTTTATGAAGATAAAGGTCAAATATACGGACGATCCACGCACACTCAAAATCGAGTCATCAATACCGTCAATATCTATGTAGTAGAAAATGCTGGCGAGGAGGACGAATCGGTCACTTTAGGCTATGCAACGGGTATTGGCGGGGATGGATTGGTTATTATAAAATCAGAAGTGAATCGTACCTCCACGACCTTGCCCCATGAGATCGGACACGTATTGGGCTTGTATCATACGTTTTATGGTTGGGAAGGATACGAGCATAATTACACCCTCAATGCACCAACGGTTGTCAATTCTAATAGAAAAGTGGAACGTGTAGACGGAACCAACTGCACCGGTTCTGGCGATGGATTTTGTGATACCGGTCCCGATTATTTGAGCAATGGTCCTTGGGCTTGCGATAGAACAGGTCAAAGCACAACGGCGCAAAAAGACCCTGCCGGCAGTAGCTTTCGGTCAGATGGCAGTAACTTTATGTCGTATTCCAGCACCGCCTGTCAAAGCGGTTTTTCTGGGGATCAGAGCCAAGCCATGCGCACCCATCTCACGAGTGCCAAGCGCAATATGTTGAACCGCACCGCGCCCCTTCCGGTCGTAGATAATATTCCGGTTACGCTCGTGTCTCCATTAAATAGTGTACCAGTCAATTTTTCAGCTATTAATATACGGTGGAATGCCGTGCCTGGTGCTACCACTTATCTGTTGGAAGTGAGCCGTGTAGCAAGTTTTGCAGGTTCTTTCACCACCTCTTATTTACTGACAAGTAATGAAACGACGCTCACCGATTTAGCGGCTGGACGCGCTTACTTCTGGCGGGTGAAAGCTTTTAACGCATTTAGTTTTTGTGGCAATTCTAGTAGCGTCGGCAAATTTCAGGCGACTTCTACCACGCCCGTAACGGAGATTGAAGGCAATGGCACTTTTAATATTTATCCCAATCTGTTGTCACCCAATCAAACGGTCACGATTGAAGCCAATTTAATAGAAAGCACAAGATTGAATATTCGATTGTTTGATACATCCGGCAGATTATTACAATCCAATGAGTATGAGGCAATTGCTGGAGAGAACACCTTACGTTTCAATCCAAATAATATATCAAAAGGAATTTATATTTTAAATATTACAACCAATCGCGGCACGCTGGTAGAGCGATTAGTCATACAGTAGTTTAGCAACAATGGTACACTGATTTTTATGATACTTATGGTTTACTTATGATTTTGATAATTTAAAATTGGCTCAATTATGATTTCAAGTTGCTTTTTAGGATTGGGCTAAAGCCCAGAAGTGGTCTACTATTTTATCCCCGCGCTAAAGCGCGGGGCAACTAATTGTCAACGTTTTACCAGTTGCCCCGCCATTTATGGCGGGGTTAAAAGCAAAACCTTACTCGGCTTTAGCCAAATTTTTACACAGCAACTTGAAACAAGAATAGAGCCTTGAAATTTAATCATAAATTATCTTAATCATCATAAAAATCAGTGTCCTATTGGCTTTTCGCTTTGAACGACCACGTAATCCATACTTTACAAGCAAGGTCGCCATTTGTTAAAGTACCCGTAGAAGTCGCCGTTATTTGTTGCCCTTCGCCTGTCGTGATGGCGCGGTCTATTGTTGCAATAATCGCCTCGCCGTCTTCGCACGTAAAGGTCACTGTCTGATCTGCTTTTTTAAAATATTGCGCTTCCACTTTCACCACCAACATTGAAACCCGACCTCTTCCTGCGCTCGCAATCAGCCCCAACGTCCCCGTAGAAAGCTCTGCTGCCCCTGCCAACGCTGCAAAATACGTAGACCGAAAGGGATTTTGCGACCGCCAATTGAATGGAATCGTCACCTCGGCGCGTTGTGGTGTGCACGTCTTGATGCGAACGCCCCAAGCCCATAGCGACGGCAGTTTTTGTAGAAAATAAAACCGCATTTTCCAAGGTGTGTTCAGGTTGGCAAGCAATTTTTGCACGGCGAGTGCCTGCGGATTGAAGGTGGAAATAGGCGTTGCAATTTGCATAATCGTAATTTGTGATTAGTTATTTGTGATTAGTTATTTGTGATTTGTTATTTGTGATTAGTTATTTGTTATTTGTGATTTGTTATTTGTGATTTGTTATTAGTGATTAGTGATTTGTGATTTGTGATTTGTGGTTAGTAATGATTTATTTGTGGTTGGTAATGATTTATTTGTGGTTGGTGATTTGGGATTTATAATTGGTGATTTGGGATTTGCGAAAATAAACAATTTAGCGAAAATTCGCCATTTTATAAACAGCAAGATTCAGGTTTTGTGAATAAAAAAGTATCCTCATTTTTCGGTTATGATAAAGCATTCTGATTTAGGAGAAACAACTTTTGCAAGGCTAAGAAATTTATACCAACAGATTCAAAATCAAACGATTACTTTTGGCGGCAATCGTAAACTGAAAATATACGGCACGCTCAATTGCCGAGCCGGAAAGTGCATGAAAGCGGAAAATCGCGTCTTTTTTAAATCGGAATCCGAGGCATTGCAAGATGGCTATCGCCCGTGCGCTGTGTGTATGCGGGAGGCTTATAAAAGCTGGAAAACTCAAAATTTATAAAAAAGCGTACTTCCTAATCTTAAATCGCAAATGTTCCTTACTTTTGGGCTTTCTGAAAAATAGACCATAGACTGTAGATTTTAGACATTAAATAAAGATGTCTGGTTTACAAATTTTAAAAAGTCTAAAGTCTAATATCTAACCTCTAAAGTCTAAAAATATGAATCTTCACGAATACCAAGGAAAGGAAGTCTTAAAAAGCTATGGCGTTGCGATACAAGAAGGCATCGTGGCAACAACAGTGGACGAAGCGGTGGCAGCTTATAACCAATTGAAAGAAAAAAGCGGCAGTGATTTTGCGATTGTCAAAGCTCAAATTCACGCTGGTGGTCGCGGCAAAGGCGGTGGGGTGAAACTTGCCAAAAACTTGGATGACCTCAAAATGTACGCCGACAACATCCTCGGTATGATGTTGAAAACCCCGCAAACACCGGGCGGTATGGAGGGAGACGGAAAGTTGGTGCGCAAAATTTTGATCGCTGAAGATGCATTCGTTCCTACTTTTGAATCGTGCAAGGAATTTTATATTTCCATACTCACCGACCGCGAGACAAGGAAAAATGTGATTATCTATTCCACCGAAGGCGGTATGGATATTGAAAAAGTGGCAGAAGAAACCCCACATTTGGTACACAAAGAATACATTCACCCAACGGTTGGTTTGCAGGATTTTCAAGCGCGTTTGGTTGCGTTTAACTTAGGTTTGAGCGGCACGGCTTTCAAGGAGATGACCAAGTTTATCAAATCTTTGTATCAGGCTTTTGTTGGGTCGGATGCCTCGTTGTTTGAAATCAATCCGGCGTTGAAAAATGGTTTTGACCACATCATCGCCGTGGATGCAAAAGTTTCGATTGATGATAATGCATTGTATCGTCATCCCGACTTGGAAGCGATGCGCGACGAAAGCGAAGAAGACCCAACGGACGTAGAAGCCCAAAAATACGATCTCAACTTTGTGAATTTGGATGGGAACGTAGGTTGCATGGTGAACGGCGCAGGTTTGGCAATGGCTACAATGGACGTGATTAAACTCTCCGGCGGCGAACCCGCTAACTTCCTCGACGTGGGCGGCACGGCAGATGCGAAGCGTGTGGAAAATGCTTTTCGCATCATTTTGAAAGACGATAAAGTACAAGCGATTCTTATCAATATTTTCGGAGGTATTGTACGGTGCGACCGGGTGGCGCAGGGCATCATTGATGCGTATCACAACATTGGCGATATCAAAGTGCCGATTATCGTGCGTTTACAAGGTACCAATGCGGATATTGCTAAAAAAATGATTGATGAATCTGGTCTGAAAGTATATTCTGCGATTTTATTGCAAGAAGCGGCAGATTTGGTGGGGAAGGTATTGCAAGAAGCGAAGCTGGTGGGCAGTGGGCAGTAGTTGTATGCAGCCGCACTTTTGATGCGCTCCTTTCCTAAAAAGATTGGAGAGGAATGGATATTTATAAAAATATAACTTTTCGGAAGATTTAAAGATTTGTAAAATATGATAGGAAATAAGTCACCAGGGACTAATCACAAATAACCAATCATAACGTACAAAAAAAATAACCACACAAGTACCAATAGGAGTTTTTGACCCCCGAAGCGACAGGATTAAGGCAGCCAATGTGGTTCTGTAATCTTCACGTCTCCCAAAGGAGAATCCTGACAAGTCAAAGGATTTGAAGCCCGCCATAGTTACATTGCGTCTGACCTCTATTTGTCTTATAAGTGTTAGGCAAAAACAAGAGCGATACCCGTGTGGTCTGGGTGCAACAGCACTGCTGCTATTACTCGTGCAAGATAAAATAGATTTTGAAAAATAGCAATTTTGGAAGTGTTAAATCTATTTTTTGACAATGGAAAAGCCTTCTCGCTTGTGTGCGAGAAGGCTTTTTGTATTCCACCAAACAAGTTTGGTGATTACATCATTCCACCCATACCGCCGGGCATACCGCCGCCGTGTGCATGAGCATGACCGTTGCCTTTTTCCGGGCGGTCGTTGATGACGCATTCCGTAGTCAATACCATCCCTGCGATGGACGCTGCATTTTCCAATGCGATGCGCGTTACTTTCGTCGGGTCAATCACACCTGCCAATTTGAGGTCTTCGTAGCGGTCCGCACGTGCATTGTAGCCATAGCTATCTTTGCCATTGAATACTTTTTGCAATACAACCGAACCCTCTACACCAGCGTTATCAGCGATGGTACGCAAGGGCGCTTCTAACGACTTCCGCACGATTTGTACGCCGATATTTTCGTCCTCATTGATACCTTTGAAATTGCGCAAAGCATTGATCGCACGCACCAACGCAACACCACCGCCAGCTACGATACCTTCTTCTACCGCAGCGCGAGTCGCGTGAAGTGCATCATCTACGCGATCTTTTTTCTCTTTCATTTCTACTTCTGTCGGAGCACCTACATAGAGTACTGCTACACCACCTGCCAATTTTGCCAAGCGTTCTTGCAATTTTTCCTTGTCGTAATCAGAAGTAGTCGTTTCGATTTGCGCCTTGATTTGACCGATGCGAGCCTTGATTTCCTCTGCTTTGCCGCGACCATTTACAACCGTGGTGTTGTCTTTATCAATCGTGATTTTTTCGGCTTGACCTAAGTCTTCCAAGTCTGTATTTTCGATTTTATAACCTTTGTCATCACTTATAACCGTGCCACCTGTCAAAATAGCAATGTCTTCCAACATCGCCTTGCGACGGTCGCCAAAGCCTGGAGCTTTTACTGCAACTACTTTCAAGTTTGCGCGCAAGCGATTCACAACCAATACGCCAAGTGCTTGACTTTCAACATCTTCTGCAATAATCAACAGCGGACGACCCGATTGAATCACTTTTTCCAAAATCGGAACGATGTCCTGCATATTGGAAATTTTCTTTTCATAGATAAGGATATAAGGATTGTCATACTCCGTCACCATTTCCTCCGCATTCGTTACAAAATAGGGAGACAAATAGCCGCGGTCGAATTGCATACCAATTACCTCATCTACATAGGTATCTGTTCCTTTTGCTTCTTCCACCGTGATAACGCCATCTTTTGACACGCGTCTCATGGCATCTGCAATCAACGTACCGATTTCCTCGTCGCTGTTGGAAGAAATAGTTGCAACCTGTTTGATTTTTTCATAATCGTTGCCGATGTGCTCCGATTGTTTAGCGAGGTCTTGAATGACCAATTTCACCGCTTTGTCAATACCGCGCTTCAAGTCCATTGGATTGGCACCTGCGGTTACGTTTTTCAGACCAGCGTTGATAATTGCTTGGGCGAGTACGGTTGCAGTGGTTGTGCCGTCACCGGCTGCGTCTGCGGTTTTAGAAGCGACTTCTTTGACCATCTGGGCGCCCATATTTTCTACGGCATCTTCCAGTTCGATTTCTTTGGCAACGGTCACGCCATCCTTCGTAATTTGGGGAGCGCCGAAGCTTTTTTGGATAACGACGTTGCGACCCTTTGGTCCCAGTGTTACTTTTACAGCATTTGCCAAGGCATCTACGCCATTGCGCAGTTTTTCACGGGCATCTCTATTAAAGCTGATTTCTTTAGACATTTTAGATTGATTTTTTGATTTGAAAAAGAAAGTTTTGAAGCTACTTTCGGATAAAATTATAATACGACGAGGATGTCGTCTTCGCGCATGATGAGATAATCTTCTCCTTCATACTGTAATTCCTGACCGGAATACTTGCCGTAAAGCACGGTGTCGCCTATTTGTACGGTCATCAAGTTGCCTTCTTTACCGGGACCTACTGCGATAACTTCGCCGCGTTGTGGTTTTTCTTTTGCGGTGTCTGGAATAATAATGCCGCCTCGGGTGGTTTCCTCCGCCGGTGCCGGTTTTACAACAACTCTGTCATTAATTGGCTTCATACTTCTAATTGATTTTGTAATGTAAGCTAATTTGATTTTTGATATGTGTTTTTGAATAGTAGAAATTAAAGATTGGAGTAAAGTGTTTATATTTTAAATAATAAAAACTACAGCCAGTCTCTAATGAATACCATCCAGTTTTCATCGAGCCTTTATCATAGAATGTGCCAAAGATGGTTTGCTGACAATTTTTCAGGAAAAAAGGGAGGATTTGGCAGATTTTGAGTTTGTAACAATTCTTATACGATTTAAAAAGAGACAAATGGCAGGTGAAATGCTTGTGGCTGCCAAACTTGTTTAGTGGGATAAGTTATTTACCAAACAAGTTTGGTTATTACATAATGACAAAATCCCCGACTAACATTCATCAGTCGGGGATTAAAAAAACGAAACATCCCGATAGCCATCGGGACGTTGTCACTGCGATTGCAATGGAATATTTTCAGCGCCACCAGCATTACCGACCATGAACGTTGCAATGATGCAAAATACAAAGAGTGCAATTGCCAAGTACCACGTTATTTTTTCAATAAAATCAGCCGATTTAGCTGCGCCAAACATTTGATTCGCTTGTGCGCCACCGAAGGTTGCATCCACGCCGCCACCTTTTGGGTTTTGAATTAAAACCGCTGCCATGAGGAGCACGCCAACCACTGCTATGAGTACCGTTAATGCCGTTAACATTTTCTACTTATTTTAATTTTTGAATTTGCGCTGCAAAGTAAGCACTTTTTTCTGGATTTTTCAAAATTAATTGCTCGTACATTTTAATTGCCCGCTCGTATTTTCCTTGACGTGCCAAAATATTCGCTAATGTCTCACTCACCAATCCTTCTTTTTCTGCCACGCTGTTTTCTATAATCGCGGTCACTTGTTCTTCTTTTGTAGGTTTGGCAGGGCTAGTAGCCGGTTTGGGTTTGAATTGTTGTAAGACAGGCGGTTGATACATGCGTGCACGACTGTTAATAGACGCTTTGGGCGGTGCTTCTGTTTCCGAGGCTTGTCGCGGGGTGAGGTCCCATTCTATCGCCACTTGTTTTTCGATGCCAGGTATGGTTGGCTGCTCACCCGGAAACGTTGGCTCCGGATCCATTGGGTTTTGAATTTCCGGTTCTTGACTCGGCTGCATCGGGCTTGGGTCAGCAGGTTGCGGTATTTCCGGCGTGGTCAAAGGTTCTATAATTGCCGGATCTGGTTGAATATCAGGGAGTTCAACTGGTTTTGGTGGTACTTGCAACTTGCTCAGATCAAATAAGTCTTCTTCGTGTTTTACATCCAATGCAGGTGGTATTAAATTTTCTTTTCCAGTTGAAATAACTTTATTTTCTAATGGTGCAACTGGCACGGCTTCTCGAAAGATAGGCTCTGGTCGCCGAAAATTTGATAGATTTGGCAATTCCAGCACTTCATCTGTAAATAAAAAATCACTGGTTGTATTTTGAGTCGCCGCCAATGCTTTCATTTTTTTGTACAATAAAGTACGGTCAATGCTCAAGGTAGCGGTTTTTTCCAGATTCGCTGCTGCATCTCGGTGTCCGTCCATGTTGCTTTTTTGCAATAACAACCATTGCAAATTCTGACAATATGGATATTGTAAAGCCAGACTTTTCAATTCCTGATAATTCGTTTGGTATAACTTGGACGGATTTTTTAAATAATCGGCAAAACTCTCCGCGTTCATTTCCTGCTGTTTTTTGAATCTATAACGAAGATAAGGGTTTAAATGTTAGAATGCAAGTATTTGGTTGATAGGGTGATAAGGTGAAAGGTTTATGGGGTGATAAGCATGAAAAGTTTATGGGGTGATAGGATGAAGGAATGAAGAATGAAAAGTGACCAAGTGATAAGGGTTAATTTACAACGTATTTAAAAATTCAATCAACTGTCGAGTCGCTTTTGCACGATGACTAATCGTACTTTTTACCTCCGAAGATAATTCTGCAAAAGACTTGTCATAACCTTGTGGCACAAAAATCGGGTCATACCCAAAGCCGCCTGTGCCGCGTTTTTCATGTAAAATACTTCCCTCCGCAACGCCTTCAAATAAATATTCCTGCCCTTTTATTATCAAAGCAATAATGGTTCGGAAACGCGCCTGCCGATTGTCTTGACCTGCCATTTTTTTCAACACCAAGTCTATATTGGCATTCACATCGCGCGTGCCGGAGTAATGCGCAGTATGCACGCCCGGTTCGCCGCCCAGCGCGTCTATTTCCAAGCCACTATCTTCTGAAAAACAATCTATGTTATAATTTTTGTATACGTAACGCGCTTTTTCCAAGGCATTTTCGGGAATCGTCTCGTGCGTCTCCGGTAGTTCCTCATTGCAACCAATCGCCTGTAAACTTACAATTTCAAAAGCACTGCCCAGTACGTCATTCACTTCTTTTACTTTTTGTGCATTATTTGTTGCAAAGACTAAAGATTTCATTGTTTTAAAGTTAAAGGTTGAGATTAAGGTTAAGATTAAGGTTGAGATTGAGATTAAAATTAAGATTGGTGTACGTTCCAGTCTGGCATCTAATAATCTGGCATCTGGCATCTCGTATCTCATTTTTACTTTGGAAATAACGATTGAAGCGTGTGCCACAACTTACCCGACATTTGCTTGCCGCCTTGCTGTCGCTCTTCGTAAATTAATTGTAAATCATCCACAAAAACATAATTACGTTGGTCATGCCGAATGAGGTCATAAGGCGAGGTTCGAAAATGGAGACCTAAGTGTTGAGGCGCTATTCCAAAAGCGATAAGTATTTGAATATCAAATGATTGACACAACTGTATAAAACTAAACTTTTCCTCTTTTTCAACTGCAAGTGACAACGTATCTTTTTCAAAATCTAATTGTACAGCGGATAAAACTTTCCCCAAAAATGCCTTGAGTTCTTCTTGATTCTCTGTGGTTTGAAATATAACTAATACTGTTTTAGCATTCTCACCAGTACAGCGAGCGGCGATGGTTTCAGCTTCTGAAAAGTCAATAATTTCGAGGTCGAATAATGGGATGTTCACTGGTTGTATTTCGCTTTTTGAATAGGAATTTGCATTTCAAATATTAACCTTCATAAGTGTGGCAAATTTTGGAAATTCGCCACACTACTATCAATTTTTGTAAAAATAAGTTATTTTTGTAGAAAATCAATTCGCAATATGATGCAAGACATAAAAATTACTCGAATCGGCAGCTCTCGCTTGCCAGAAATAGATTTCAACAACATTCCTTTTGGGAAAGAATTTTCTGACCATATGTTTATTGCTGATTATCAGGATGGACAATGGACGAACCCTCGTATTGAGCCGTTTGGCACTTTTCAAATACATCCGGCAATGATGTCCTTACACTATGGCCAATCTATTTTTGAAGGCATGAAAGCTTCTAAAAATTTTGAGGGACAGCCCATGCTTTTTCGCCCAGAGATGCACGCCCGCCGCTTGAATGCCTCCGCGCGTCGCCTGAGTATGCCCGAATTTCCAGAAGATTTATTTGTGGAAGCCCTTCAACAATTAATAGCGGTGGACATAGATTGGATTCCGACGCTTGAAAATAGTGCTTTATACATTCGACCTTTGATGTTTGCGACCGATGCCTATCTGGGTGTGAATCCTTCCAAAACCTACAAGTTAATTATTTTCACTGGACCAGTCGGATCTTATTATGCAAAACCCGTGCGCCTATGGGTCGAGCAAGTGTACGTGCGTGCAGTCGGCGGCGGCACCGGCGAGGCAAAAGCGGCAGGCAATTACGCGGGTTCGCTTTATCCTGCTAAGTTGGCGCAAGACCGAGGCTTCGACCAACTCATGTGGATGGATGCGCATGAATTTAAATATGTACAGGAAGTCGGCACAATGAATATTTTCTTCGTCATCGGCGATACGGTTATTACTCCTGCTACGGATGGCGCAATTTTGAAAGGAATTACTAGAGATAGTTTTCTGACGATTTTACGAAAAAAAGGATACAAAGTAGAAGAGCGTCCAGTTTCCATTGATGAAATTGTGGAAGCCCACGAAAACGGACAACTACGCGAAGCTT
Source organism: uncultured Saprospiraceae bacterium (assembly GCA_964549655.1). Taxonomy (GTDB): domain Bacteria; phylum Bacteroidota; class Bacteroidia; order Chitinophagales; family Saprospiraceae; genus JADJNW01. The sequence continues at coordinate 1,412 of CAZJXN010000050.1, read as the reverse complement.
TTGGTGCGGGAACGGCAGCAGTCGTGTCGCACGTAGAGGTTATCGGTTATGGCGATTTGTTAATGGAATTGCCAGCTATCGAAAACCGCGCAATCGGAGAAATGCTAAAAGCAGAAATAGACGGCTTGCGCAATGGCACGATTGAAGACACGTATGGCTGGACCGTGCCAGTTGAATTGGGTGAATGGGTGATGGGTTGATAGGGCGAGGCTTCTTGAGGTTTAGGAAATCTCGAAGATTTCCTAAACCTATATTGAATATCTAAAACACTGTCAATTTCGGCTTATTCTGTAAAATACTTTCCACTCGTTCTTGCACTTCGGTTGTCAATAGCGGCAACACATCCAGCGAAGTCAGCGTCTCTTCCAATTGATGCACTTTAGAAGCGCCCAGAATCACGGTACTTACATTTGGATTCAACAGACACCACGCGACCGCCAATTTTGGCAAACTCGTCCCAATTTCCTGCGCTACTTTATGCAATTCGCGAGTCTTTTCGAGTCGTTCTTCAGAAATCGCATTGTTTTTCAACCAATCCATGCCCTTCATACCCAAGCGCGTCCCTTCCGGGAATTCATCCAAATATTTATTCGTCAGAACGCCTGATGCCAATGGCGACCAAATCGTAGTGCCCAAACCGACCGTTCTATAAATCTGCTCATATTCCAATTCTACCCGATTTCGATGCAGCATATTGTACTGCGGTTGTTCCATGGTAGGACCGACCAGATTATTCTGTCGAGCCATCATGTGCGCTTCCATAATCGCTTGTCCCGACCATTCGGACGTACCCCAATACAAAATTTTTCCCTGTTGAATAAGTTGATTCATCGCCCAAACCGTTTCTTCAACGGGCGTATTTTTATCAGGTCTATGGCAAAAATAAAGGTCGAGATATTCTACTTGCAATCGTTTCAACGCGGCGTGACAAGCCTCAAAAACGTGCTTCCGGCTCAAGCCCGTTTGGTTGGGTTTCAGGTTTTTCTTGCCACCATCGGCTCCAAAAAACACCTTGCTCGACACGATGTAAGAAGTGCGGTCCCAACCTAACTTATTCAAAATGTTGCCCATTACGATTTCCGATTGCCCACCAGCATATCCTTCTGCATTGTCAAAAAAATTGACTCCTTTGTCATAAGCCGTTATCATCAATTGCTCCGCAATGTCATCGCCAATTTGATTGCCAAACGTAAGCCATGAGCCGAGCGACAACGCGCTGACCTGCAAGCCTGATTTTCCAAGTCTCCGATATTCCATAAAATAGTTTTAAGGTTTGATGTTTTTTGTTCGAGGTTGCTTGTTTTATTACTTTGAAAATAAATCAGACGGGAAAATTGTTTTCAAAAAATGGCTAAAATAAAAATGGCGAGCCAAGAGTAGCCTGCCAAAAGAGGATGATGATGAAAATAAGA
>CAZJXN010000049.1:0-32359 GCA_964549655.1 uncultured Saprospiraceae bacterium | reverse complement strand
GTTGGAAGGAGAACATCGGGTGGTCAGCGTCTCCATTGCCAATCCCTACCAGTTTCCGCGCATCGTAGGTGAAAAAGCCACCATTTTGGATGTTCGGGCAACCGACCAGTCGGGAAGAAAGTTTGTAGTGGAAATGCAAGTTGCCGATAAAACCGGGTTTGATAAACGCGTACAATATTACATCTCGCGGGATTATTCCATGCAGATAGATAAAGGAGAGGACTACCCGCTATTACATCCTGCTTACTTTATTGGGATATTGGATTTTCCTTTTAGCGCTGGCTCAGATTACCATACTCGACATTTAATATTGAATAAAACCACCAGCGAGCATCTGCTGAAAGACATTCAATTTTCTTTTATCGAATTACCCAAGTTTACGAAAGAAATGCACAAATTGGATACGCCGATTGATAAGTGGACGTATTTCATCAAGCATTCGGAAGAACTGAATGTGATCCCTGATTTTGCAAATGAAGATGAGGGTTTAAAAATTGCTTTTATTGAAGCGGATAAGTACCAATGGAGCAAGGAAGAGTTGAAGTCTTATGACAATGTGGGTATTAAAGAACAGGATGAACGAGGAGAAAGAGAGAAGGCAGTTAAAGTAGCTGCCGAAACAGCAGAAAAAAATGCTAAAAAGCAGGTTGCAAAAAAGATGAAAGACAAGGGTATGCCAAACGAAGATATTACAGATTTTACGGGTCTAACAAACGACGAAATTGATAATTTATAAAAATCGCCCAACTTTGTACACGGGTATCGCGTCCATGCTTCGTTGTTTGTCATTTTAAACGAACGCTATTTCATAACGACCAACGGATTTCGAGCGTAAATCCTTCTTAGCCTTACCAAGTTTTTTACCTTTTCCCACATCCGAATGCAATTTAGATTGTTAGTTTTATAATTGAATTTGAATTGCCAAAAGGTTTGAAAAAACTCGTCCAAATTGTGAACGTCCTATCTGCTGCGAATCGTCCCAATCTGATTCAACAATTACAATCGGAAACGTTTGACCTTGTCGTCATCGGCGGAGGCATTACGGGCGCGGGTATTGCGCTGGATGCGGCGGCGCGGGGTATGAAGGTGGCGTTGGTGGAAATGCGCGATTTTGCGTCGGGTACGAGCAGCAAGTCCACGAAGCTGGTGCATGGCGGCTTGCGGTATTTGAAGCAATTGGAAGTGATGCTCGTGCGGGAAGTCGGGCGCGAGCGGGCGGTGGTGCATACTTTAGCGCCGCACTTGGTGACGGCGGAAAAAATGCTGCTTCCACTCATCGAAGGCGGCACGTATGGCAAATGGGCAACGTCTTTGGGATTGCTGATGTACGATTTTTTGGCGGATGTACAAGGAATAGACCGGCGACGGATGTTGACACGCGAAGAAACGTTGGCAGAAGAATCCTTACTACGAAAAGATATAATTGTTGGTGGTGGCTTGTATGCCGAATATCGCACGGATGATGCACGATTGACGATTGAAATTATTAAAACGGCGGCACAGTACGGTGCTTTGAGTTTGAATTATGTAAAGGCAGAGGATTTTTTATATAAAAATGGTAAGATTCAGGGGGTTCGATGTAATGATTTAATTAATAAGGAGAAATTTATAATTAAAGGTACTTTTGTAATAAATGCGGCTGGACCTTGGGTAGATAAATTGCGAAAAAAAGACCAATCTTTACAAGGCAAACGATTATTTCATTCCAAAGGGGTTCATTTAGTTATTCCGCACGAAAAATTGCCTTTGAAACACGCGGTTTATTTTGATGTGTCAGACGGTCGAATGCTTTTTGCGATTCCGCGTTTGCGTACGACTTATATCGGTACGACAGATACGCCTTATAACGGTGATTTAAATCATGTTTTGACGACGAAAGCGGATGTGGATTATATTTTAAATGCAACGAATCAAATGTTTCCGACTGCGAATTTGACGATGGAAGACGTGGAATCAAGTTGGGCGGGTTTGCGTCCTTTGATTTTTGAAGAAGGAAAATCCGCATCGGAAATGTCGCGTAAGGATGAGTTATTTGAATCAGAATCGGGCTTGATTTCTATCGCCGGTGGCAAATTGACAGGTTATCGCAAAATGGCGGAAAAAGTGGTGAACCGGGTAGCAAAGAAGTTTAAAACCCAACATAACCGAGATTTTGAAGTTTGTAAAACGGATAAAATTCAATTGTGTGGTGGTCCGTTTAACGGCGCTGCGGAGGTGAGAGATTACAAAGAAACGATTTGCCAGCGCATTCGCGATTTAGGATTATCAGATTATTACACCCATTATTTAGTTGCAAATTACGGCAAGCAAACGGATACTATTTTAAATCTTTTACCTCAATCTCCATCATTATTACAAGCAGAATTACATTTTTGCCTTCATAATGAACTCGTTTTCAAGCCTTTAGATTTTTTCAATCGCCGCACCGGACGTTTGTATTTTAATATTCAAAGCATTGAACCAGCATTGGATATTATTCTAAAAGATTTCCAGCTATATTTTAATTGGGATGACAATCGTCTCGCGCAAGAACGGGTCGAAGTGCTGGAAGCTATTGGCGAAGTCTCTACTTTTGGAAGATAGGAAGATGGGAGGATAGGATGGAGCGTATTATCCCATGCTCCTATCTTCCAATCCTCCATTATTCCCATCCTCTTATCCTCCTACCTTAATCATCCGCTTCGTCTTCACCTGATTCCCCACTTGCAAACGATAGAAATAAATACCGCTCGCCAGATTAGAACCATTAAATTGCACTTGATGCTCGCCGCCGTTCAAACGTTTGTTGAACAACACTTGCAACTCACTGCCCATCGCATCAAACACACTCAGGCGCACCGAAGCGTCTTCTGGCAGTTTGAATGTAATATTTGTAATATCGCTAAATGGATTCGGATAATTGCTAACTTCTATCAAGTCGGCATTCGGTAATTCTTGTATCGCAGTCGTTGCATTGCAATTGCGTAACACTGGCAAGTAACGAAATCCTTCGTGTAGTAGCGCTTTGGCATCCAATTCCGTCGCGCCAAACCAATCCATCAAAATCGAGCCGTAAATATCACGGAAGTCATGTTGCATTGCCACGCCTTCGTCCTTGCCAATATCAGCAGTGATTGCTGGGTTCTCCCCCAAAATGCCCGGATTCACACATGAACCGAATAACATAAGTGGAGCCGCTGTGCCGTGATCCGTGCCTTCGCCTTCATTCGAGCGAATGCGACGACCAAATTCGGAAAAAGTCATGCCGACCACGCGCTGTTCCAAGCCTAATAGTTTCAAATCATTCTGAAAAGCACTGATGGCATCTGATAATAATTTCAACAGATTCGCGTGTTCGCCGGTCGTGGTATCGCTGGCAATCACTTGATTCGAGTGCGTATCAAAGCCGCCAATATTTACCACATATACTTTCGTTTTCAAACCACCGGCGATGAGCAGTGCCACATTTTTCAATTGACCTGCCAACTTATTATTTTCAGGATAGGTGACTTTATTCTTACCAATATTTGCAGCATCTGTGATGGAGTCCGCGTAAGCATTCGTTTGTGCGATGGACGAGCGTAAGAAAGAAAGTTCCCGTCCATAAGGCGTGTTGGGTGGCGTAGTACCTCCTGCTTCTGTAAGTGGAAAAAGATTGAACGGATTTTCCAGCGTCATGCTGTAATTACTGACTGTACCCTGACAAGTCTGCGAAACAATACTGCCCATCGTAATGGCAAACGGATGCGGATGCTCGGCACTCGGATAGCCGGTCGGGTATTCTGGATAATCTTCTTCAAAATCACGTCCGAGCCAGCCCGTATTCCAAAATTTATTGGAGGGAGAACCAGATGTCCAAATGTCCGTCGAACGGAAGTGCGAGCGGTTTTGATTGGGATAACCCGCGGCTTGTACCACGGTCAATTTTCCAGCATCGTATAAAGATTTGACACCCGTCATGGTTGGATGTACCCCAACTTTATTGGTCAGCGCCGCTACTTTATTTTCGGGGAGCATGATGTTCGGGCGCACAGATGCGAGTCCAGCGTATTGGTCGCGTGGGATGACCATATTCAACCCATCATTACCGCCGTTCATTTGCACGAGCACGAGGACGCGGTCGGATTCTGGGTCGAGAAAGTTGAATAAAGATGATTTTGGCATCGCCGCTAACTGCATTCCATTCAAAAACATGGGAAGCGTAGCCGCAGCGCCGGCAGTTTTTATAAAATTTCTTCTTTTCATTTTTTTTGTGTTAAAGTGTTTAAGTGTTCACGTGTTCGCGTGTGTTATCAGCACAACTTGTCCCGTAAAGCGGGATCAGCACATTGGCACATCAGCGCATTAAAATTAGCTCAAATAAAACTCCGGCATGGTCAGCATCGCTTTCAGCAAGTTGCGCAGTTTGGTTTCGATGGCTTTCGCCAACGTCGTATCCATCGGTTTTTCTAAGTATTCGGTGTATTCTACGCCCCATTCATAATCTGGCAAGCCGGGAATCAGAATCTCTTTGAGTGCGGTAAGCTGTGCAGCGGTTAGTGGTTGAGGGAAGAGAATTTTAGCGAATTCTTCCACGACATGGATTGGATTCGTTGGGTCGTCCAACGTTTTAGCCAATTTCAACACATCAATCTTAACCCGAAAGTTATTCACATTATAACCATTGCCAATCATGGTATTGGTATAATTCATGCGCGGCGCGAGCGTGGAAGCATTAATCCAGATGCGATAAAAAGCAGGTTCTTGATAATACGCTTTCCAACCGGCTACATCTGGTACATTATAATATTCCATTTGCATGATCGGACCGAGGCGGAATAGGACTAACCAAGCATTATACTGAGGTGCTAAATCCGTTGGGAACGCAACTTGTAAGGGTTTGAAAGCGGAAGCAATAAAGTCCAGCGGATTTTTAATTAGCGGACCCACATTCAGAATATTATAAAAATGGTCACTTTTTAATAAAGCTTGTAATACAGGTTTAATATTATAATTATTATCAATCAAGAGTTGCGCCATTGGTGCAATGACGTTTTGCTCGGTCGCTGCATCAATTTCATAATATACAAACCAGCGATATAACTTCCGGCTGATAAATTTGGATACTTCTGTTTTTTGAAAAATAATGTCCACTAAATCCGAATATTCCTTATCGCCTTTGTTGGCAACGGTCACATTGTTGAAGCGGTGCGAAAGTTGCTTTACGCTGGTATCATGTCTATCGGCTTGAAAATACGAACCAACCGTCATTGCTGGGTCATTGGAATAATGTCCTTTATCGCGCCAGCCGGTCAGCACTTTTGCCATCGCCAGTACATCCTGCTCCGTAAACGTGGTGTAATCGCCAGGACCTGCTAAGTCACCTTTTCCAAGTGTAAATAGCTCCATCAGTTCCCGGGCATAATTTTCATTGGGTGCTAATTTCGTGTTCTGATTGCCATTCAACATTCGTAGCATCGCCGGGTCAATCGTGATGGCTTTCACCAAATCGCGGAAATTGCCCCACGCGAACGTGCGCAAGGTATTGGCATACACGTACAAAAACTTCGGGTCGTTGATATTCATCGTGTTGAGCGCGAAGTGATTGTGCCAGAACAAAGTCAATTTTTCTCGAATCGAAACGCCTTCATTGAGCATCAAACCCATCGTCCAGCCGCGCAGGCTCTGGTTCCGATACGTGCGTACGTTGTTCGAATTGTTGTAAGGTGCGTTTATCCAAGTAGAGCCAATCGGCACGGTCGGGTCTTCGGCATAATTGTGGTTGACGGGCGGTGCCGGCATTGGTAAGTCCTTGAATAACAAGGTAATCGTGGCGTTCAAACCTTTGGTAGTCGCTTCCTTGATTTGGGGATACGTGGGTCCGAATGTAGCGCGGCGCAAGAGATGCGCGGCTTGTTCAAACGTCCAAGTGCCGGTATAAGGTGCGAGCGTGCCGGGCGGCGGTGAGAACAACGTTTGCGTTGCGGTCTCTTCCTGTTTGCGCCCCAGCAAGGTAGCGAGCGTAGCTCTTCTATCCATAATGTTGAAGAATTTATGGTTTTGGAAAATGCGTTTTTTTAGATGCCAGATTAGGAGATGCCAGATGCCAGATATTGGACTTCCCTATTAGCGTGTACTTGGGGCATTTTTACCGTAGGGTTTGCAAAGGACACAGAGCGTCCGATACAATAAACTATTTTGCGTAAATTTTGATAACCAGCGTGTAAACTGGAGACTGGAATAATAATCTAAATGCAAATTAATTCGTAAACAGCGATTAGACTCTTTAAAGATAAAGAAGTTTAATGGTAAGGCAAAATAAGTTTATAGGGTAATATTTTGGGTGATAGGGTCATGGGTTTATAGGGTGAACACGTAACGAAATCACCCTATCAACCCATCCTCCCATCACCCCACTTTCACCATTCGTTTCGTCTTCACTTGATTGCCTACTTGCAAACGGTAAAAATAATTGCCAGCCGGTAAACGAGTGCCATCAAATTGTACTTGATGTATGCCGCTACTCAATTTTTTATCGAATAGCACTTGTAATTCACTGCCTAATGCATCGAACACGCTGAGGCGAATCCGATGTTCTTTTGTTATGGTAAATTCAATTGTGGTGCGGGTTTGAAATGGATTTGGAAAGTTATGAAGTTCTAATTTCTCATTCACAATCGGCTCATCGGTAGAAGTAGTCGTCGCTTCGCAAACGTCCAAAATATCCAATTTTTGAAAATCTTGGTGTAATAAAGTGCGTACCTCCGCTTCTTCTACCTCAAACCAATCCATCAGAATCGAACCATAAATGTCGCGGAAATCAACTACCATTGGCAAACCCTCGCTGGCGGCTGTGTCCATTGAAAGCTCTGGATTGTCGCCGGTAATAACGGGTTTAACACAAGAGCCAAACAAGATAAGCGGCGAGGCTGTGCCGTGGTCGGTACCAAAACTTTCATTCGATTTGATTTTTCGACCAAATTCTGAAAACGTCATTCCAATCACGCGATGGTCCAAACTTTGTTGTTGTAAATCATATTGAAACGTAGCGATGGCGCTCGACAATTGTTCGAGTAAATCCGCATGTTTACCGTAGATGGTTTCGCCTTCCGGCACCTGATTGGCATGGGTATCAAATCCGCCCATACTCACCACGTATACTTTGGTTTGCAAACCGCCAGAAATCAGCAATGCCACGTTTTTCAATTGTTGCGCCAAGCGATTTCGTCCGTTATACTCCGCTCTATTTTTACCCAATCGGGCAGCTTCCGTGATTTTTGCACCATAATCATTCGTCTGCTCAATTGCCAAGCGCAAGAACGCCAACTCATCGCTGTAAGGCGTGTTCATTACCTCATTTTCATCCTCTTCAAAAAGCGGATAAAGATTGAGTGGGTCATTTATCGTCATGCTATAATTGGAGACCAGCCCCTGACAAGTTTCCGACACAATGCTGCCCATCGTGATGGCAAACGGGTGCGGTCGCGCTTCATTCGGATAATTTTTTGGATAATCTGGAAATTGCGTATCGAGATAGCGTCCCATCCAGCCAGTATTCCACGTTTCTCTGGCAGGCGAGCCGGATGTCCAGATGTCAATACCGCGAAAATGCGAGCGATTCTGACCGGGATAACCCACGCTTTGTACAAATCCGGCGCGTCCTTCGTTATACAAAACTTCCAGACTTTTCATGGCGGGGTGCAAACCTACATCGGTCGTCAAGCCAATCACTTGTCGTTCTGGCACCATGATATTGCCGCGCAGCACCGACAGTGCAAAATACTGGTCGCGCGGAATGACCATATTCAAGCCATCATTTCCACCATTCAATTGTATGAGTACCAATACTTTATCCGAATCTGGATTGATAAAATTAAAAATAGAAGATTGAGACATCGCTGAGAGCGGCATTCCATTTAAAAAGAGCGGAAGGGAAGCGGCTGCACCGGCGGTTTTTATGAAGTTTCTTCTTTCCATTGTGTTTGTGTGTTTATGTGTTAGCGTAGCAACTTTGCGGCTTTGCGCCTTTGCGTGAAATTGGCTAACTCAAGAAAAATTCTGGTAAATTCATCAATACCCGTATCAATTGGCGCAGCTTTCCCTCTATCGCCATCGCAAGTTGCATATCCATTGGATTTGCTTCGTAATCCGTGTATTCTACGCCCCATTCATAATCCGGCAAGCCCGGCAGCAAGATTTCTTTCAATAGCTTCAACTGGTTGGCAGTCAATGGTTTCGGGCATAATATTTTGGCGAAATCCGCTACAACTTTGTTCGGGTCATGCGGGTCGTCCAACGTTTTCAAAAACTTAAAGACATCCACTTCCAATCGCATCTCTTCGCCTGCCAGCCCTTCCAAAATAACGGCATTTGCAAAATTCATCCGGCTCGGTAGGGTAGAAGCGTTTATCCACAAGCGGTAGTAGGCAGGCGCTTGATAATACCCTTTCCAACCAGCTACTTCCGGCGGCCGATAATACTCCATTTGCATACTCGGTGTCCGGTCAAAAACGCGATACCATAAGTCGTAGCGATTTTTCAAATTCTCGGGATATACCACCACGCCAAACGTTTTTATGGTCGAAATAACATGGTCTATGGGATTCTTAATCAGCGGACCGACGCTGCGAATATTGAAGAAATGCTCACTTTTTAAAAATGCTTCTAAAACAGGTTTTATATTAAAATCATTGCTAATAAGAAGTTGTGCCATCGGCTCAATAACATCTTGTTCCGTCGTGGCATCTATTTTATAATAAATAAACCAGCGATATAACTTGCGACTGATATGACGCGCCACCTCTGGGCTTTCAAAAATGAGATCAACCACTTGTTTGTATTCTTCCTCGCCGCCGTCGTTTATCGTCGCGTTATTGAAACGGGGAGAGAGTTGCTTGGTCAAAATATCGTGGCGTTCCACATCAAAAAATGACTTAATGGCTTGGTCTGCATCTTTAGTTTCAAAACCTTCTTCGCGCCAGCCAGTGAGTGCACGCGCGATTTCCACAACATCTTCTTCCGTGAAAGTGGTGTAATCGCCCGCACCGACTTGTTCGCCTTTGCCGACGGTGTGCAATTCCAGCAATTCCCGCGCATAATTTTCATTGGGCGCACGCTTTGTGTTTTGATTTCCATTCAACATTCGCAACATCGCTGGGTCAATCGTAATGGCTTTCACCAAATCTCGGAAGTTGCCCCAGGCATACGAGCGCAAGAGTTGAATGTGCCGATAGATGTACTTCGGGTCATCCACTTCATGCAGTGCGAAATGATTGTGCCAAAACAGCGTCATCTTCTCTCGAATGGAAACGCCCTCGGTGAGTAACAAACCAAACGTCCATGCGCGTAGACTGTGAAAGCGGTGTTCGCGCAGGTCAATCACTTCTTCTTCGTCTTCTTCCTGTTTTAAATACGGTGCATTCAGCCAAATTTCGCCAAGGGGTACAAAAGGGTCTTCCTCAAAGTACGAATTGACGGGCGGGTCGGGCAATAGCAGCTCTTGAAACAATTCTTCGATGGTAGCGTCCAGTCCTTTTTCCACGGCGGCTTTGATTTGCAGGTGCGTGGGGGCAAACATGGCACGGCGCAGCAAGTGGGCTGCTCGTTCGTACGTCCATTCGCCGGTGTAAGGAAGGAGGGCGGGTCCGCCGGGTGGCGAGAGAAGCGTTTGTGTTGACAAATAGCTTCGCGGTCTCCCCAGCAATGCGGTGAGCGTAGCTCTTCTGTCCATAAGCAAAGGTGTTTAATCGGTTTTGGAAATAAGTTTTTATAGACTTTAGCTATTAGATTTTAGACAATAGATGCACTCGTCATGCCTATAACATTACACGGGCTTAGTCTCAATAATTTTTATTTTTGATGAATTCACGAGCAAGACGGGTAGGTCCAAAGTCTACCGTCTGATTTAAAAAGCCGATAAGCAAGTTTTCTCAGGATGTAAGAAGCGATGTAAAAAAGCTTGATTGAGGGTAGAAGATTGAAACGCTTTTTTCTCTAATAACGCAAAACTTTTCTAAAGTAACGCAAAACGTATTTGCAAAGTATGAATTTTTTTCAAGAGTACGCGTAAAATTTTATCTTGTGGCACATTTGAGCAGCATTTACAGAATTCTACCATTCTGAAAATTTTGATCCCGAAAGGAAGCAATTGGCAAAAATACAATATGAAAAACACCATCAAAGCTTGCATTTTTGACCTCGACGGAGTCATCGTAGACACCGCCAAATACCACTTCGCAGCGTGGCGACGACTGGCGAATGAACTCGGCTTCGATTTTACAGAACTACAAAACGAAAAACTCAAAGGCGTAAGTCGAATGGGTTCGTTGGAATTGATTTTACAATGGGGCGGCGTTGAATTGACTGAGACAGAAAAAATAACATTGGCAGATAAAAAAAATAAGTGGTACGTAGACTATTTGCAAGACATGAGTCCGGCGGATATTTTGGAAGGCGTACTTCCTTTTTTGGAGGAGTTAGAACAGCGCGGCATCTGGCGGGGCTTGGGTTCTGCGAGTAAAAATGCGATGACGGTAATCGAACGCATCGGATTATTGCAAGAATTTGAAGTGATTGTAGATGGTAATACCGCGACTAAAAGTAAGCCCGACCCACAAGTGTTTGCGCTCGGGGCGGATGCAATGGACGTTTTGCACAGCGAGTGCATTGTGTTTGAAGATGCAGAAAGTGGCGTAGAAGCAGCTTTGAATGGTGGATTTTATGCAGTTGGCATTGGCAGTCCGTCCAATCTTGGACACGCGCACTTGGTTATTCCCAATTTTATCAATGAAAGTTTTGATACCATTTTAAAGGGGATTACAGCAACAGTAATAATTTAAAAAATCATTTTGTGTTCGAGTGTTTATGTATTGGAGTGTTCCAAAGAAAACTTCGATAACAAGAACACAAGAACACATAAATACCTGAACACAATTAAAAAATGAAAAATTACCTCCAACACGACGAATGGCGCATTATCGAAGAAGGATTTCACAAAGAATATAATCGCATCAGCGAAAGCGTCTTTAGCATCGGCAATGGGCGCATGGGGCAGCGTGCTAATTTTGAAGAGAAATTTAGCGGCGAAACGCTCTCAGGCAGCTACGTAGCAGGCGTTTATTACCCAGATAAAACCCGCGTAGGCTGGTGGAAAAACGGCTATCCAGAATATTTTGCAAAAGTGCTAAATGCAGCTAATTGGATTGGTATTAATGTAGAATTTGACGGCGAGGTGCTCGACTTGGAAAAGTGTGAAGTGGAAGAATTTCGGCGGGTGCTCGATATGAAAGAAGGATATTTAGAACGCACGTTCATCGCGCTGCTGCACAGCGGCAAGCGGGTGAAGGTGCATTCAAAACGTTTTTGTAGCATTGTAGAAGATGAAGTTGGCGCGATTCGCTATTCCATTACACCGCTGAATTTTTCGGGTACGCTCACCCTCACGCCTTCTGTGGACGTGGATGTAATGAATCAAGACTCCAACTATGGAGAAAAATTTTGGGTGGAAATAGAAACCAAAGCGAAACGACGCGCCGGTTACGTGACAGCCGAAACTAAGAAAACGGCTTTTCAGGTGTGTACGGGCATGAAGTTCAATATTTTTCAAAATGGAGCAGCCATAGACTTTGACTCATTCAAACATCAAAAAGATAAATACGTCGCTTGCACCGTGGATTTAAAATGTGAAGAAGGCGAGGAAACAGTGATGTACAAATTTGCTGCCAATGTCTCGTCGCTCAATCATCCGAAAGAAGAACTGATGCAAGCATGTAAAACGGCGGTAAAAAAGGCATTTGACAAGGGTTTTGATACTTTATTAGAAGAGCAAAAACAGGCGTGGGGACGCAAGTGGGAAGAAGCGGACATTATCATCGAGGGCGATGTGGCAGCGCAGCAAGCGATTCGATTCAATATTTTTCAATTATATCAAACTTATACTGGCGAGGATGAACGTTTGAATATCGGTCCGAAAGGTTTCACCGGCGAGAAATATGGCGGTAGCACTTATTGGGATACCGAAGCGTATTGTTTGCCCTTTTACTTGTCCACAGCGGATGAAAGAGTGGCACGTAACTTACTGATTTACAGATACAAACATTTGCAAAAAGCAATTGAAAACGCTCAGAAACTCGGTTTCACAGATGGTGCTGCTTTGTACCCGATGGTGACGATGAACGGCGAAGAAAGCCACAACGAATGGGAAATCACGTTTGAAGAAATCCACCGAAATGGAGCCATCGCATTTGCGATTTATGATTATGTTCGGTATACAAATGATAAAAATTACTTAGCAGAATATGGTTTAGAAGTGTTGATTGGCATTGCAAGATTTTGGGCGCAGCGGGTTCATTTTTCGACCCACAAAAACCTGTACGTCATGCACGGCGTGACGGGTCCAAACGAATACGAAAATAACGTCAATAATAACTGGTACACCAATTATCTCGCTGTCTGGTGTTTGAAATATACTATTGAAACATTAGAACAAGTGCAATCAACGGCACCGGATAAATTCAAAGAAATCACAGAACGTATCAAATTTTATGAAAAAACAGAAACCAATAAATGGAAGGACATCATAGAAAAAATGTATTTCCCAAAAGATGATACGTTAAATGTTTTTTTACAACAAGAAGGTTATTTAGATAAAGAATTATTAACCGTAAATGATTTGACACCAGAACAGCGTCCGCTCAATCAAAAATGGTCGTGGGATCGGATTTTGCGCTCGTGTTTTATTAAACAGGCAGATGTTTTACAAGGAATTTATTTGTTTGAAGATGACTTTGATGTAGAGACGATTCGCCGCAATTTTGATTTTTATGAGCCGCGCACCGTGCATGAATCCTCGCTATCGCCTTGTGTTCACGTGATTTTGGCTGCAAAACTCGGCATGGAAGAAAAAGCGTATGAAATGTATTTGCGCACGTCGCGTTTGGATTTGGATGATTATAACAATGACACGGAAGACGGTTGCCACATCACGAGCATGGCGGGTACTTGGATGGCCGTTATCAAAGGTTTTGGTGGCATGCGAGTGTTCGATGATAGGTTAGCGTTTAGCCCTTTTATTCCAAAAAAATGGCAATCCTACGCCTTTAAAATTCGATACAGAGGCAGTATTTTGCAAGTGCAAGTAGCACAAAGTAAAACGCAGATTCTAAATTTATCAGATAAAGCATTGGAAATCAAGGTGTACGATAAGCCATATCATGTAGAAGCGGATGGGCATTTGGTCGTCACGTATTAGAAAATGGGACACTGATAATTATGATTTTTATGTTTTAAGCTGATTTAAATCATAAAAAATATTAAAATATCATAAAAAATCAGTGTTCCATTATAAAACATAAACCATGAAAAAATTACTTCTTCTTTTAGTAACGGGATTCTTTTTCTCTTTTTTTAGTTGTGAAAATAAGGGATCAAGCGCAGATAGCACCGCCAATAGCACAAAAGGAAATGCCGGAACACCCAAAACACCGCCCGTGGCAAAAGAAACCAGTATATTGACTACAAACTATTGGATGATAGAACATTACATCAGTTCTACTAATTTTGAGCAAGGTAAATCAAACCGAGGCAGGTGGTTTTTGTTTAAGAAAGACGGTACGTTTGAAAGTGGACATTGGGAAAATAAAACGGGCGGCGGCTCGTGGTATCTGACGTTGGGCGGCAAGTATCCGGTAGTTATGATCGACTCATTTAATGATGTCGAAGACACGAGTTGGGAAATGCAAGGTATCCCAGAAGATGCCTCTGAAATGTCGTGGGTCGGTACGCTCAATTATCCCAATTATGGCGATTTGGTGAAAGCCCTCAATTTAATGACCCCACCGACGAAGAAACAATTTGGAGATGAGTGATAAATAAATGTGAAAGGTGAGATGTGAAATGTAAACCCAGCAACAGGTGATATAATTATAAGATTAAATGGTAAATAATAAATGGAAACCCAGTACGGGGGACATAATTATAACAGTATGAAACAAAAACTGCTCCTGTTGGTAATACTTTTGAGTATAATAGCTGCTTGTAATAAAAGTGGTGATACCCAAGATCAGATGGTAAAACAAGCGACTCCGAGCCGTACTGCGGCAACGCCAGACTGGGCGAAAAATAATAATATTTACGAAGTCAACATCCGACAATACACACCGGAGGGTATGTTCAATGCGTTTGCCAAACATTTGCCGCGCCTCAAAGCAATGGGCGTGGACATCCTGTGGCTCATGCCGATTCACCCGATTAGTGATACCAAAAAGAAAGGTTCACTGGGAAGTTATTACGCGGTTTCTGATTTTCGGGCGGTGAATCCTAAATTTGGAACGCTGGATGATTTTAAAGCTCTATTGAAACAAGCGCATGATTTGGATATGAAACTCATTCTTGATTGGGTGCCCAATCATACGGGTTGGGACCACGTGTGGCTCAAGCAATATCCCGATTATTACACCAAAGACTCTACGGGCAAAGTCGTTGACCCAATTGATTCTCGAACAGGTGAAACCTTTGGCTGGACGGACGTAGCGGATTTGAATTATAACAATCCCGACTTGCGTAAAACGATGACCGAGGATATGCTCTACTGGCTGACCGATGTGGGTATTGACGGCTACCGCTGCGACGTGGCGCATGAAGTGCCAGATGACTTTTGGCAGGAGGCGATTCCGAAATTGCGGCAAGCAAAACCGGATATTTTTATGCTGGCAGAAGCGGAGTACGCGCCACATCGGAATGAAGATTTGTTTGCAATGTCGTATGCTTGGGCATTTTTAGAATTGATGAATAAACTCGCCAAAGGGGAAAAACGAGCGGCAGATATTAACACTTGGTACAAAGCGGATAGTATTAAGTTTCAAAAAGGCTATCAAATGTCCTTCATCACCAACCACGACAAAAACTCTTGGGAGGGCAGCGAGTACGAGCGCATGGGCGACGCTGTAGATGCAATGGCAGTGTTCGCTTTTACCTTTCAAGGGATGCCCTTGATTTATAGTGGACAGGAATCGGCTTTAAATAAGCGACTTAAATTTTTTGAAAAAGATACGATTGCGTGGGGCAATTATCCGAAACAGGATTTTTATAAATCGCTCCTCGACCTCAAGCATCGCAATCAAGCCTTGTGGAATGGCGTGGACGGCGGCAAACCAAATCGCATCCAAGCGGGCAGCAGTGACGTATACGCATTCTACCGCGAAAAAAATGGGGATAAAGTGGTTGTGTTGTTGAATACAAGTGCCACACCTCAAACTGCTACCTTGAATGACCCAAAAGTGCTGGGCGATTACATAAATATTTTTGACAAAAATACTACGACCGTCAATAAAGGAATGACGCTGCAACTCCAACCTTGGGGCTACGTGGTGCTGTCAAATAAATAGACTTTAGATATTAGACGATAGACCCTTCAGGTTTAATTGTAAATTAGATGGGTCGTCCCAAATCTTGTCGGATGCCACATCTGTTGAAAAAGAATTATAAAATGAAATTTTTAATTTTTATCCTTTTCCTAATTTTTACATTTGCATTATCCGCACAAAATACCATTCTCACTTCCGAGGACGCGCGCTTCCGTGCGCAAGTACAAAGCGACACGAACGCTTTGCAAAATTTAATGGCAGATGATATGCTTTATATCCACTCCAACGCTTCCGTTGATACCAAAACTATTTTTATCAATAATTTAAAAACCGGTAAAACCATTTACCAATCCATGCAACGCGAAGGCACTGCCCAAATCCGCACCTACGGCAAAACTGGCATCAGTAATGGCATTGTTCTCGCAAAAGGTGTCAACAACGGTACGCCATTTGGTATTCGCATTCGGTACACCGCTGTTTATAAAAAACAAAAAGGGACGTGGCAGTTGGTGTCGTGGCAGTCTACGCGTATACTGTAAAAGTTCTCCCGAAGATTTCGTAGATTTTCGGGGGCGTAAAAAGCGTCCTACGGTTCGAACCGTAGGACGCTTTTACGCCTTCTACCAAATTTTCGCCCGCTCCTCCGGCTTTACATACATTTTATCCCCTTCTTTCACTCCAAATGCTTGATAAAAAGGTTCAAAATTCATCAACGGACCATTGGTACGGAATTGCTCCGGCGAGTGCGGGTCGGTCGTGATGCGCACGCGCAGTTGCTCAGGACGGTCTTTGATGCGCCATACATTTGCCCAACTCATGAAAAAACGCTGGTCAGGTGTCAATCCGTCTATTTTTTCTTTTCCTTTGGCTTGTTCTGTGAGTTTAAATGCTTCATACGCCAATGTAATTCCACCTAAATCGGCAATATTTTCACCCAATGTCAACTGTCCATTTACTTTCAAACTGTCCAAAACCTTAAATCCATTATATTGGTCAATAATAACTTTTGCTTTACTGGTAAACTTTTCGCGGTCATCTTTCGTCCACCATTCCGTCAGGTTGCCAGCAGCATCGTATTGGCTGCCTTGGTCATCAAAGCCGTGCGTCATCTCGTGCCCGATTACTGCGCCGATTCCACCATAATTAATCGCATCATCTGCTTCAAAATTGAAAAAAGGCGATTGTAAGATACCGGCAGGAAACACGATTTCATTAAAAGATGGATTGTAATAAGCATTCACGGTGGGCGGCGACATACCCCATTCTCCTTTATCTACGGGCTTTTCCACTTTTTTAAAATTCTTACGCCAATTATGCTTTTGCGCTTCCAAAATATTTTGATAATAATTGCCACGGTCAATAGTTACATCCGAATAATCTTCCCATTTATCAGGATAACCGATTTTTTTAATAAAACCATCCAATTTTACCAGCGCTTTTTCTTTCGTTTCAGGAGCCATCCAATCGAGCTGTTTGATGCGATTTTTGTAGACAATTTGCAGATTATCCACCAAATCATACATCCGTTTTTTGGCATCTGCCGGGAAGTATTTTTTCACCCAAAGCTCGCCTAACAATTCGCCCAGATAGTTATCAGTTTGTCCCGCTGCCCGTTTCCAGCGCTCCGGCAATTGCGGCTGACCGCTCAACACTTTATTAAAATCAAACTTGGCTTGTACAAAAGGTGTACTCAAGTAATTGGCTGCACCATCAATCAAATCAAACCGCAATTTATCTTTAAATACTTCGATGGACGTAGATTTTAATTGTGCGCTCAATGTTTTATAATAATCCGGTTGCCCAACCAACACCGTATCCGTTTGTAAACCCATTTTACTCAAAAAATTCGTCCAGTTGATATTCGGCGTTTCTTTATTCAAATCCGCTACTAAATATTTATGATAATTCGCCACCGGATCGCGTAGTGCTACCGGCAGTTTATGCGATTTTGCAAAAGCCGTTTCCAATTTTAAAACCGCGTTGGCGTGTTGCTTGGCAGTTGTACTGTCGCCGCCACCTGCGAGGACGAACGCTTTGGTCATGTATTGCACGTAGGCATCGCGCACGGCTTTGGTTTTCGCATCATTTTTTGTATAATAATCTTTTTCCGGTAAGCCCGTGCCGCCCTGATAAAAGTTGACGCGATTGATGTCGCTGCGACGGTCGTCAGGATACACGCCAATTGCGAACAATGCGCCACCGCGATTGTATTCTTGCGTTGCCATAAAATCCAGCAAATCCCGTGCATTTTTAATCAGTTCAATCTTATCTAATTCTTTTCTGATTGGGTCGTAACCCAATTTTTCAATCGTAGCCGTGTCCATTGCGGAAGCGTAAAAATCGCCTACTTTTTGTTCGACAGAGCCTTTTGCTGCATTTGCGCCAGCCGCTTCTTCCAGCAAGATTTTAGTTTTCTTCTGATTTTCTTCATATAAAGTATAGAACGAACCCCATCCCGTTTGGTCTGCCGGAATCTCGGTATCTCTAAACCAAGTGCCATTGGCATACATAAAAAAATCGTCTTGTGCGCGTACGCTCGTGTCCCGTCCAGGCAGGTCGAGGAAGGAACCTTTAGCTTCCACTTCTTCTGTAGTCGGCGTTTTTTTACAAGCTATTATTTGCATCAACAAGAGTAAAACAAGAGTTCCTTTGAAGCTGATTTTCATAATGTTATGAAGTTTAAAATAGTGTTTTTGAATGAATTTTTAAAGGTAGAAATCACTTTGCCCAAGTTGTACATTCAATTCGACAAATCTTTGTTTTTTCTCGATAAAATGGAATCCTTTTGCCCAATTATTTGTTGTAAAAGAGCAAGGATTTTAAACAAAAAGTACTGAAAATGAAGCGATTGATTGAAGTAGCTATTGCAGAAAAAAGGATTGTTCGATTTCGTTATAAAGGTTTGAATCGGATTGGAGAGCCACACGTATTGGGTAAAAAAAACGGGAAAGACCAGTTATTGTTATTTCAATTGGCAGGTCAAACCAGCACGGAGGGCTTACCGCAATGGCGTCGCGTAAACGTAGACGAAATCAGCGAATTAGAAATCACTAAATACGGCTTTGATATGAAGCGCCACGTCAACACGGGCAATCCGCGCGGCTGGGATGAATTTGTGGTGGTGGCACAAGGATAAAGTCGGGTGTCAAGCTCTCCGGGTTCTTTAAAATGATTGTTCGAGGCAGCCTTTCGTCAAATTCACTGGGTTTGAAGTAACGCCTCCTAAACTTGAAGTGCTTGATGTAAGTGATTGACCATTGACCACCGCATAACAAATTCATAATCAAGCAGACTGAATATTTAAATGTGACGATTATTCAGGTCGAACCATTTAATTGACAAAAATTAACAGTATTTATTATTAAAGGCAAACTATTTTAAAAATTATTGTGTAATATTTTCGTAAACGGTTGGTTATTAAATTATAGCGACCGACGGTTTTTATTTACTAATTTTGCCATCTATTAGCCAAAATTCCTTTCGGGTAATATACCTACGCTCTGCAATATTGTCGTATTTTTACGAGGTGATAAACGCATAATTTACACGTTGTACCAAAATAAAGTTGAAGTGACGCAGTGCAGTATTTTAAAAACTTGTTTATCAGGTGATTAGCGGCTGCCAACTCTTTACAACCAACTGCATACTGGTATCATTTTCCCTAAAACGAATCAACATCTACATGAAAAACTGCTTCCTTTACCTTGCAATGCTACTGGTTTTTGGGGGAGGATTCTATACCGTCACAGCCCAAGATGCTTTTCTGACCAACCCTTCTGCTTGCAATTTAGGGGTTGACATTACAGATAATAACTGTCCTGAAAATGGGGCTTACTATGACCCGGATAAATTCGCCATTAACGTAACAGATGCGCCAGGCACTCAATTGGGTACCAATGTGTATTTGAAAGAAGTGCGTTTGGTCATCCGTCACGCTTGGGCGGGCGACTTGGACATCAGCCTCGTATCGCCCAGTGGCAAAATGATAAAACTCTCCTTCGACAATGGCGGTGGCAATGACAACTATGGAAATCCTGACACGCTTGGCTGCGGACTGCCCATAACTTTTTCAATGAGTGCTTGTCAATCTATTATAAATGGAATCGCTCCATTTACAGATGGAGCATATCAGCCGGAAGAAAGTTTTTTTTTATTGAATGATGGCGCTACTAATCCCAATGGGCAATGGCTTTTGCAAATTTGTGACGATGTAAAAGAAGATACGGGTTCCTTGGAGTACGTAGCATTAATATTTGAATCCATCTCTTGCTTGCCGATTACGAGTGTGAATGTGGTGAGTGTGGATACCACAACCGTTCGGCTCGACTGGTCGCCCGATGATTGCTCGCCGTTTATTATCGAATATGGTCCGCCAGGTTTTACACCGGGTACAACGATGCAACCCGGACAAGGTACGCTGGTGTTCGGCAATGTTTGTGCACCGTACAATTTGCGCGGCTTGCAGCCTTACACTACGTACGATGTGTACGTTCGGCGCTCTTGCAGTTTCGGTTCGAGTTTTTCCGATAATTCTTGTAAAATTCAGGTGACAACTGGTTGTCTGCCGCCTCCGGCTACGATTATAGAAAGATTTAGTGGTTACCCTGACTGTTCGACCACGTGTGGAGCGGTGTGTGATTTTCCTGGCATTTGGCGCAATGCGAGCGGCGATGATTTTGATTGGATTGTGACGGGTGACCCAACACCTACCAGCGCCACGGGTCCTGACGCGGATGTAAACGGCGGCACCAGTAAATACGTGTACCTCGAAGCGTCGGGCGCGGCTTGTACCAATGGCAAACAGACTTTTTTGTTGTCGAATTGCATTCGGATTGATAAACAAGGAGCGGATACTTGTCATCTTGCTTTTAATTATCACATGTATGGTTCTAATATGGGTAAAATGCGTTTGCAATATTCCATTGATGGCGGCGCTACTTGGACGACGATGTGGGAAAAAACGGGCGACCAAGGAAACGTGTGGCGTAAAGAATATTTGTCATTGAATCAATTTGAGGATGATGCGATTTTGCGATTCCGGTTTGTGGGTATGGGTGGTACAGGCTCTAAAGGCGATATGGCACTGGATAATATTGTGTTTTTTGGCTCGGAAGATTTGGGCATACCAGATACCCCATTTTATGTAGATGCAGATGGCGATAGCTATGGCAACTCCAATCAATTTATTCTCAGTTGTTTAGATAATATTCCGACAGGTTATACGCTTGTTGGAGGCGATTGTAATGATACGGACGAGACCATTAACCCCGGTGTAACAGAAAGTCCTTGTAATAGTATAGATAATAATTGCAATGGCAATGCAGATGAAAATATTCTGCCGCCGCCTACGGTTGTTGGTGATACGATTTGTTCTGGCGACTTGGCAGTGTTGAACGCGACTGCGGTTTTTGGCAAGCCTATTTTTTGGTATACCTCCCCAGATAGTAATGATGTAGTTGGCAACGGTACTTTCTTTTTTCCGATCCTTCCGCCGAATAATAGCCCTGTGCCTGTCCTGTATCGGTTTTATGCAGAAGAATCGGACTTTGTTTGTAAATCGGGCACTCGTACAGAAACGATTGTAATGGTCAATCCCCGACCTGATATTGGTCAGATGACTACGCCAGAAATTTGTCCCGATGAAAGTTTTGATTTGGCGAGTTTAACTATTGAAGATGCGAATTTTACCGGTTCTACGATTACCTTTCACTCCGCTTCTCCAGCTACTGCCGCCAATAAATTGGATACGACTTTAGTCAAACTAACGACCAACGTTACTTATTATTTCCTGGCTACTTCGCCAGAAGGCTGTACGGATGAAGGCAGTGTGCCAGTTTTTGTAAAACCTGCTCCAACACTAACGTTTACCCCTTCCAAAGCCTTTGGATTATGTCTGGAAGATGTAGGCATTGTGAGCGTAAATGCCGCTGGTGGCGCGGGCGGTTACACTTACCAGTGGAACACTGGTGATACGGATGCTGCCATTACAATAAAAGCAGACACCATCGTAGGCACGATTGACAAATACGCCGTTCTGGTTACCGATGCAACAGGTTGCAAAGCCCTCGACACCGTCTCCGTCACCACTACCAAAAGTATTGATTCCGTGCGAGTTACCACGCGGGATGTCACATCTTGTTTGGGTATCAATGGTGGGTTTACAATCACGCCGTTGGGTGGGCAAGGTCCGTATCGGTTTCAATGGGAAAGCAATAATGGAATTCAAGGCGACACGATTGGGGTTGCAGGTGCATTGACAGTCAATAATTTAAAACAAGGGTCGTATCGAGTGACCATTACAGATAGTTCGCCGCAAGGCTGCGAAATTGGGCTTCGACAAGTGTTAATAAACGGACCCTCCGCCATCATTCGCAATGTGCAGACGCGGGACGTGACGTGCGCAGGTAATGCAAACGGAAGTATCATGCTGACGGTGACGGCTAATAATCCTGTGTATCTTTGGAGCAATGGGGCGACCACGCCTTCGTTACAAAACTTGTCAGGTGGCACGTATGCGGTGACGATTACCGATGGTACTTGCGAAACGGCTTTGACGGACATTGTAATAGAAGAACCGCAACCATTAAAAGCCATTCAAGAATTGACAGAACCCACTTGTCGGGAATCCAACAATGGCGCGATTGATCTGACGGTTTTTGGAGGCATCGGAAATTATAGGTATCAATGGAGCAATGGCTCGCTGCGCGAAGATTTGAATGCAATCAATACTGGAAATTACATCGCCACCGTGACCGATTCGAAAGGTTGTATTTTAAAAGATACGATTGCATTAGAAGCCCCTGCAACATTACAGATTGTAACCGATTCTACTAAAAATGTAAATTGCAAAAACGGTGCGGACGGATATTTAAAAATCGAAGCAGCAGGTGGTACTGCACCATATCGCTTTGTTTGGAATACGGGAAGCACATCGCCTGTGTTACCCAATTTGACCGCTGGGGCTTACACGATTACGCTTACCGATTTTAAAAATTGCAGACAAACGGTCAGCTTTCAAATTCGAGAACCAGATTCGTTAAAACTTAATTTGCTGACGCAAAACAATCCGCGCTGTGATGGCGAAGCGAATGGCAATTTAATAGTAAATGCGACGGGTGGCGTAGCGCCGTACCGATTTAATTGGAGTAATGGGGCGACCAGTTCTTTTGTAAATAACCTTGGTGTGGGCGCTTACACCGTCACGCTCACCGATGCCAATGGCTGTGCAGGTGGTAGTTTGGATATAAATTTAACGGCTACTTCGCCGATTTCATTGGCATATAATGTGACCCAACCGGAGTGTATCGGTCGTACGGATGGTCAAATCAATCTAAATCCCGTTGGTTCGCTACCTTTTAAATTCAAATGGAATCGGGGTGATAGCACACAAAATATTGCAAATTTGGGAGTCGGAACCTACGCCGTAACTGTAGAAGATGCGCAAGGCTGTGTGTACGATACTTCGATTGTGGTGAATGCGCCGCAGGCTTTTAATTTGAATTTCGCGGTTTTTCAACCCAGTTGTGCTGGTACGACCGATGGCATTATTGACCTTAGTTTTTTCAATCCGGGTACGCCACCGCTGAATTATCAGTGGAGCAATGGTGCTGCTATGCAAGATTTGATGAATTTGAGTCAGGGTAATTACACGTTGACAGTAACAGATGCACGTGGTTGTCGCTTTGTTTCGGATACGATTGCCATCAAAAATCCACCGCGTTTAGAATTGCTGACCGAGTCTTTGGCGCAGCTTTCCTGTAAAGGAGATTCAACTGGTTTTATTGAAATTGCGGTCAAAGGTGGCACTATGCCTTACACGTATGAATGGGTTGGTTTGGGTACGAATGAACCGGATATTTTCAATCTGCCTGCCGGGCAGTATCGCCTTATTGTGAGGGATTCCAATGATTGTCCGATTGATACGACGTTTCGTTTGCTGGAGCCGCCGACCTTGCTCGTGGATGTGAATGTGCGCTCTAGTAGTGTGTGTGAAGAAGAATTTTCCAATGAATTGCGGGCAAAAGTGAGTGGAGGCGTGCCGCCATATCAATTTGAATGGAGTAACAAAGCGCAAGATTCCATCTTGACCAATGTACCGCCGGGTGATTACGAATTATTAGTACGCGATGCCAATGGTTGTGAAAAACAAGTGTCTTCTATCAAAGTGCGAGAAGCGGGCGCGGCGCTGACGATTGATAGCTTTTTTGTAAAAAATGTAACTTGTTTTGGTGCCAATAATGGAACAGCCACCGTAAAAGTAGCTGGTGGTTCGTCGCCGTTTCGCTTTCATTTTAGCAATAATGTGATTTTGGAAACTAATTCGCGGGAAGCGACTATCAATAATTTACCTATTAATTCTAATTATAATGTGACGGTCACAGACCTTTCGACGGGCTGTGTAGTGGCTTCGCAAAAGTTGAGTGTACAAACGCCCTCCTCCTTATCGCTCGTATTTGACCGGCTGAATGAACCCAATTGCTTCGGGAGTGCCGATGGTGCTATTTTTGCAAATACGTTTGGTGGCACTTTGCCTTACACGCACCGTTGGTTTCGGGAAAATGGTACACAGGCAGGTACGACAGAAGATATTTTTGGAGTTGCCAACGGAAAATATATTGGTGTAGTGATTGATAAAAATGGATGTCGAGACAGCACAACGCTCGTCATCGTTGAAAATAATGTAGAATTAATTCGGTATGCTCGACCACCGATTGTGAAGGATGTGCAATGTCAAGGCGACCCGACTGGCGCGATTGACGTGAGTCTGGCGGGTGGAAAAAAACCGTATACCTTTCGTTGGAGCAATAATCGCACAACGGAAGACCTCACCAATCTGGCTGCGGCTGCCTATTCCTTAACGGTGACGGATGCCGATACGTGTCGCATTATTTTTTCTGCCATTGAGGTGAATGAACCTACTGCGATTAGAGTAAATGGAAAAGTAACCGATGTAAAATGTTTTAGGGACAGTACCGGCTCCATTGAAACGCAGATAATTGGCGGAAGACCGCCTTACAAATTAGTCTGGGAATATCAAGGCGATGTTTTTACGTCAGATACGAGCAATTTAGTAAATCTTGCAGCAGGTATTTATAATCTTTCCATTCGAGATACCGGGCAGTGCGTGCAGGACACGCTTTTTGACGTGAAGCAACCGCCAGCCATGCAGCTCCAAATTATACGCGGCGCAAACAATAGTGCTACTGCGCAAATGACCGGCGGCGTGCCTAACTATACTTATTTGTGGAGTAACGGCGCGACGACCGCCACGATTCAAGCCTTGCAGAGTGGCACGTACACCGTGACCGTGACGGATGGCAATGGGTGTAAAATTATGTCTGCTCTATTAGTGTCAAGTCGGGAAGTGACATTTGTATCGCAAGCGAATTTATACCCCAACCCAAGTTCTGGCGATGTTATTTTAGAATTCACATTACGCGAAGCATTAGACATCACGCTGGAAATCTGGAATATGTTAGGACAAAAAGTGGAGACAAGAATATTGGGACGTATTCAAGAGACGCAATTGCCATTGGATTTAAGAGCGCATCCTGCCGGATTATATCAAGTGACATTGGTGGCAAAAGGGGAGCGGGTATCAGTTGGAAACCTTTTGTTAATGAAGGAATGAAGAATTAAAGAATTAAATTAACATATGTTCCCAACGAGACAAAACATTTGTAATAGAAACAGCCCGTGCGTCCTTACGGAACACGGGCTGCTGTTAGAGTTGGCTTTCGTTTGCTGATATTTTAAATAGGATTGGAATGAGCAAAATTAAAAAATTCAATCCTTTCAAATTTCCGACTTCCCTTAGTTCACACCCGTATCGCCTTTTTCAGCTGCTTTTTTCAGTTCTTCATTTGCAGTGACCGCTACTTCTACGCGGCGGTTTTCTTGACGACCGGCTTCTGTGTCATTAGTGCCAACTGGACGGCCTTCGCCATAACCATTTACTTTGATACGATTGTTGGCAACGCCCTTTGTTTTCAAATAGCTGGCAACAGAATTGGCTCGATTTTTAGAAAGCGTTTGATTGTAAGCATCCGTACCTTTGCTGTCCGTATGTCCGTCAATCATGATTTCGGTGTCGTCATACTTTTCTAAAATCGTCACCATCTTGTCCAAATTTGCCTTCGTGGTTGCATTTACTTCATAAGAATCAAATCCAAAAAGCAAACCGGAATCAAACGTAAGCAAGATACCTTCGCCCACGCGCTCCACTTCTACACCTGCTACTTCTTGTTCCATTTCTTTTGCTTGCTTATCCATGTAGCGACCGATGAGCGCACCGGCAGCACCGCCTACCGCCGCACCGATGATAGCGCCGGCAGCCGTATTGCCTTTTTTACTACCGATTACACCACCTATCACACCACCAGCACCAGCTCCGATAGCACCGCCTTTTACCGTCTTGTTAGTATTGCAAGCCTGACCAATAATAAGTGCAAAAGCCAATAAAATGTGCAAAGAATTCAATTGAAATTTCGTTTTCATATGTTTAAAGTTTTTAGTTGATCAAGAAACGTGTTCACCTCTATAAAGAAGTTGCAGCCGGAAAGTTTAATGGAAAGTCTAAAAAGCAGGTTAAACTTCCTAACGTATGTTAGGAAAGCGTTAGGAAAAGCAGTAAATAGTAAGTAGAATCAGTAAGCAGCAGGATAAAATAGGTCAGCCGATCCAACATCGGCTGACCTATTTAGAAAAATTTATTCTAAAATTTTAAAAGTCGTACGCCGATTTAACTGATGTTCTTCCTCGGTGCAACGTGCACAACCGCAATTCGCCTCCGGTTGCCCTTCGCCATAACCTTTTGCTACTAATCGGCTGGGTTCTATGCCTTTTGAAATTAAAAAGTCAACGGCAGATTGCGCCCGACGTTGCGATAAATCTTCATTATACGCATCGGAAGCTCGACAATCGGTATGAGAAGATAATTGAATGCGAACGGTCGGATTCAACCGCAGCGTCTCCGTCAATGCGTTGAGTGTAGGCTCGGCATCCGTCCGAATATTAGCTTTATCTAAATCATAATAAATATTTTCCAAGCGGATTTCTTTACCTATTATGGTTTTATTTAATACAATTTCTACTTCAAAGCGCTGAACGGGATTATCCGGGTCTTGCCCTAACCCTTTGGTACTAAAAACTGCTGCATTATTGAAATATGTTGTTTTAGAAGCCAGAAAATTATAATCACTATTTGGTTGCAATTCAATAGTAATTAATCCATCTTCGCCCGTGGTGAATGACTTTGCGTCTTTTCCTGATTTGGATTCCAATTTGGCTTCCGTCACTGGCTTTCTACCCAATACGCGGCTGTTTGGATTCGTTGGGTCTTCAAAAATTTTCTCTAATACAAATACATCTAAAATCAGCTTGTATTCGATTGTTTTCGGTTTTTCTACAATTGGTGCCGGTGGCGGAATAATTTTTTCAAATTTATAAATATCGTCATTGCCAATGCCATTCGCCCTCAAAGACGTAAAGTAACCAACTTGCAATACGCCGTTTTCTCGTTTTGCCTCTTTATTAATTACAAAACCAAAATCATCACCACCGGAATTGACAGGTGGTTTCAAATTAAAAGGAGAGGACCATGTGCCGTTTTGCATTTTAACCACTTTAAACACATCTAAACCACCCATCCCTGGATGAAAATCGGAGGAAAAATAGAGCGTGTCGCCATCTAAATAGGGAAATCGTTCGTCGCCAATCGTATTAATGGTACGGCTTAAAATTTTGGGTTCTGACCAACTTTCTGCCGTTTTTTGAGTGGTGTAAATATCATGTCCGCCCCAACCTTCCGGATTATTGGAAGTAAAATAGAGTTCTTTGCCATCCGCCGAGATGCTCGGGTCGCCATAATTGATACCGTCTTGTTGAAATTCCAGTGCGTTCGCTTCTGACCAAGCCCCGTTTTGCCATTCGCTTCTCATTATTTTACAATTGGCACTGGTATCTCTTTTTTGCTCGTTGGCGCAGCGCACAAAATACATTTCAGTATAATCTTTGTTGAATATAGCCGTACCGTCATTATTCTCAGAATTTACGCGTTTGTCAAAAGCGGAGACACTATTTGATTGTAAATCAACGACAAACAAATCGGAGAATTTATTGCCTGTCCAATTGTACGAATCATCGCCTGTGCTGGCAGTCCGGTCAGAGGTAAAAACGAGCTGGTTATCTTTGTACAAAACTGGCAAGTAATCGGCATAATTGGTATTAAATTCTGGCAAACTGACTCGGTATTCTGGATTTTTAATGTCCTTCCATCCTTGTGCCGTTTGAATCGCAAGCATCTCGCGTCGGTACTCATACGGACTTCCAATTTCAATCCCTAAATCTTTAAATGCCTGTGCTGCGTCCTTATATTGCTCGGTTTGCTTGAGCGCATAGGCATACTCCCGCAAAGCATCCACGCCGTACTGGTTGTCGTACGCGATGCGATACCAGCGGATAGATTCTTCACTCTTATGCAATTGTTTGTACGATTCGCCGAGTAAAAATGCGAGTTTGCCTTTTTCTACACGGGTTTTCGATTTGTTGTATTCCTTTTCCAACATTTTGGTTGCTACCGCGTATTGTTTGACTTGAAAAGCCGTCTTGCCATCCCGAATTTTTTGGGTGTAAGAACACGCTCCCAACAGTACACTCAAGATGAGCAGGAGTAAAATATGTCGCTTCATAATAAGTTGCTTTTTTAGCCGAATTGCTACTAAAAGAACGCGCATTCAAACAGTTTGTTGCTGGTAGTATTTCCTGAAAGCTGTAGGGATTGGTCGGTTTGAAGACGAATGTAAATGCACGGACAAAAAGGATTTGCAAATTCTGGAAATTCGACAAACCTGACTTTAGTTTTGGAAAGGGGAAGGTGCTTCGATCGTCATCTTCTCTTGTGTTAACGGCTCTCGGAACGACAACTTCCAAGCGTGTAACGCAATTGAACCTAAGTGATACGGAAGCATAGCGCCATATTTTTCGTCCCCCACAATCGGGCAATCAATAGCCGCGAGTTGAGCGCGGATTTGATGAAATTTACCAGTATGTAATTGAATTTCAAGTAGATAACCAGTTTGAGTTGGTTCCAACATTTTATAATCCAACCGACACTCGACTGAATCTGCCACTGGTTTATCAAAAACAAATGCTTTTTTTAGTTGCAAATCTTTTCGAAGCCAATGCGTGAGCGTACCAGTCATAGCGGGCGGCACTTTTTCCACTAAAGCCAAATATATTTTTTGAACCTGCCGATTGGCAAATTGTGCATTCAAATCTTTCAAAGCCGCTTTTTTCTTTGCTAACAGCAGTACGCCACTCACGGAGCGGTCGAGCCGATGAATGATGCCAATGAAAGGTTTTCGAGTTTGTTGAGCGACGTAAGTTTCTGCCCATGCTTCTACAGAAGGGTAGTATGGTGATTTTTCAACTAATAAGCCAGCAGGTTTGTGGACAGCCAGCAGCCAAGTAGATTCGTACAGTACCGTAGGTTGCATCTTCTCATTTTACAAATTCAAACAAAAAAACTCCTTCCCGAACCGCGCCGAGAAGGAGTTTTATTTTATAGAAGATAGAATTAAGCTTTCGCGTTAGTCGTGGTAGCAGCGCGCGTGAAGCTCTTTTTCTTCACATCCACTTTCCCTTTTATCTCTTTAATCAAATCCACTGCTAAGGAAGATGCGATGTATATTGAAGAGTACGTACCAAACAGGATACCCACAAAAAGAGCAAATGCAAAACCCTTAAGCGTAATACCACCAAACAACAACAGTACAGTAACAACTAGCAACGTAGTACCAGAAGTAATAATAGTACGACTCAAAGTATGGTTAATTGCAAGGTTGAATACTTCTTCTTTCGGACGACCGGCATACATATTACTAAACTCTCGAATTCGGTCAAATACAATCACCGTGTCATTCACCGAATAACCGATAACGGTAAGAACGGCTGCCACAAAATCCTGATTTACTTCCAATGAAATAGGCAGAATACCATGAAAAGCAGAATAAGCCCCAACCACGATGATAGCATCATGCAAAAGCGCCAAAACCGCACCCAAACTAAATCGCCACTGGCTAAAACGCACCGCCAGATAAAGGAAGATAACCAGCAAAGCAAATCCACCAGCAAGGAACGAACTATTGCGAATATCATCCGCAACCGTCGCGCCTACGCGGCTTGAACTCGTGATATGTGTCACATTATTACCCGCATCCGTTTGTTCAAATTGTTCAGGTTTCAAATTTCCACCTACAATGCTATTCACCCCTTCATGTAACTTGGCAGTCACTTTCTTTTGAGCATCCTCACTGTTATCCTCGCTCAAATAAGGCGTTGTGATGTTATAAGTATTTTCGGTGCTTACTGCTTTTACCACTGGCGTAGAACCAAAAACCGGCGTCAGCCGCTGGCGAAGTTGTTCTGCATCTACCTTTACTTCTTGTGCAAATTGGACATTGTAAGAATAACCGCCTTTAAATTCTACACTCAAATCAAATCCTCTGGTTGCAATCGAAATAATACTAAGCACAATCATTGTACCAGAGAAAATATACGCGTATTTGCGGTGTTTCATCCAATCAATATTCACATTCGTCATTACGTTTTTAGAAAAACTATTCCAAAAACGGACGGTCTTGCGGCGCGTAATCGTCCACCAGTCAATCATCAAATGCGTGACTAAAACGGCAGTGAACAACGAAGTAATAATACCAATAATGAGCGTAATGGCAAAACCTTTAATCGGTCCTAAACCAAAATATGCCAATACCATCGCCGTGAGAATCACCGTCACGTTGCCGTCAATGATAGCAGGATAAGCACCTTTATAACCATCGGCAATGGAGGATAACAGCGACTTTCCAGTTCGTAATTCCTCTCGTATTCGTTCAAAAATAATAACATTTGCATCAATAGCGACCGCCATTGTAAGCACAATACCTGCAATACCCGGCAACGTCAACACCGCTCCATACGAAGCCAAAGCACCAAAAATGAAGAAAAGATTGAGAAACAAAGCGAGGATAGAGAAAATACCTCCACCAGCGTAGTAAGCAATTACAAATAGCAGAAGCGCGAAAAATGCGATGCCTACTGCTTCCAAACTCCGGTCAATATTTTCCTGCCCAAGCGACGGACCTACTAATGTTTCTTGAATAATTTTGGTTCTCGCCGGCAGCTTACCAATTTCCAAAATTTTTGCAAAGTCTTGTGCTTCCTGAATCGTATAACTACCACTGATAGAAGAACTGCCTCCGGTAATCGGTTGGTTTACCTGTGGTGCCGACACCACTTTATCGTCCAGTGTGATTGCAATTTCCCGATTGTTATCTTGCGCTGCTTTTGTGGTCATTTGCCCCCAAGTCTTTGCACCGGCAGCATTCATCCGAAGAGAAACACTTACCGCACCAGTTACAGGGTCTGTTTCGGGGCTGGCATTAATGACTTTATCCCCTGCTAATGGTGGCTTATTCGTATTGCGTTCCAAACGAATGGCATATAATTCATATAAATCTGTAGCAACATTCGTCGTGCGGTCTACAACTGGGTCTCTCGACCAAAGAAACTTGACATCCTCAGGAAATAACCTGCTTATTTCCGGCTTGCTTAATAAAGAAAGGACATCATCGCGCTGATTTTTCTGGGCGGTACCCATCACTGCCAAGCCATTTGCACCCGTCGAATTCGGTGTGAAAATATCAAACAGCGGACCTTGATTGAGGTTAGCTAAATTGTTTCCGGTTGTATCTCTTTTGGCGGTGTCTTTTGTGGCAACCGCTGTATTTTTGGTAGTATCCTTTGAACCAACAGTCGTAGAATCTGAGCTGGCAAGCGTAGAATCGCTGGAAACTTCGCTGGTAGTCGAAGTAGTAGGCTCATTTCCAAGCGTCTTCAGGCGTTCATTGGCGGAAATAAAGCCTTGTTGCAAACCGGCATCGCTGATTCGATACATATTCCAAAATTCTAAGTTAGCTGCGCCTACTAAAAATTCGCGAGCCCGCGCTGGGTTGCTAATACCTGGCAATTCAACTACAATCAAGTCACGAGCCGCATCTAAGGAAACGCTGGGTTGCGATACGCCGAGTTCATCAATCCGCCTTTTTAGCAATTGGTACGTCAGGTCAACCGTCTCATTTGCTTTGGTGCGAATGATGCGAATGACTTCTGCATCAGGCGTTTCAAAATTAATCTCCCCGCGCAAGGCTTCATTCTTCGCAAAAATCGGTGCTAATTTTTTGCCTTGTCCAAACTCCCGATACGCATCTGCAAACAACGTTACATAATCGGTCTGTTGGGTTTTTTGTAATTGCGAGGCACGATCCAATGCTTTTTGAAACGTTCCATCTTTGCTCTCATTGGAGAGGGCAAGAATAAATTCCTTCAAGTCCACTTGTAGAATCACGCTCATACCGCCTTTCAAATCCAAGCCCAACGCCAATTGTTGCGCTTTCAACTCTTGGTACGAGTAGCGCTTGAGCCACTTCATACCCCATATTTTTTCGGAGGACATGGAGTCCAAGTATGCCGTTCTGCTATCTTTAAAACACATTGAGTTGGTTCCCTGCTCTGGGCAAGATACTTGGGCGTATCGGTCCGCCGCTCTTTCCACCTTGCCGGTTGGAATGGTATAAATGTACTGCAACGCGGTCACAAACGTCAACACCACGAGAAAAAACTGCACAATTCCTTTGCCTTGCATAACTTTTGATTAGATATTAGACAATAAGTAGACTTTAGATATTAGATGTTAGACTTTAGATATTAAGTGTTGCACCTGCTATTTTGGGCACTTAAATAACTACTCACCAATAACATATAACATCTCTAAAAAAAACTCCGCGAATATACGGCTTTTAATTTGAACTTTTTCTAAAATAGGAATGCAAAGGTAAACAGGTATTTCAAATATACAAATTGTCTGAACCTTGATTTTTGTGATTTCTTTCACTCCGCTCCCTACTCACCAATCCCTACTTACCAATCACCAATCCCTACTTACCAATCACCAATCCCTACTTACCAATCACCAATCCCTA